>JAEZCY010000162.1 GCA_023429845.1 Acidobacteriota bacterium | reverse complement strand
CCGGGCGGGGCTCGGGGGGGGGGCGTTGAGCACGGCCGTGTTTCCGTATACGCGCACCTTCATGTCGCGCGGGTCGATCGACTGGTACTTCAGATCGCCGCTCTCGATGCTGCCCACGTACGTGGCCTTGGAATCGACGAGCGCATTGGAGTGCGTGTAGATCAGGTCGTCGCCGAGCAGCGTGCGCAACGTCGCGAGATCGTTGGTGGTCATGGCCTTGAAGCGCGACAACTCGGCCTGCCGCACCGCTGCCTCCGCCGCCGTACCGCCCGCGTCCGCCCGCATGCCGGTCGGCGCTGGGGGTTGCGCGTGGACCAGCCCCGTCGCCAGGAGCAGGGCCACACCCGTCGCAATGATCGAATTCCGCATGCCGCGCAGTGTAGCGGAGATCCCTGACTGCGAGCCTGGCGCCATGCCGTAGAATTCCGGATCCATGCATGAGCGAGGGGCTCGGGCCACGCCCGAGAACCGCGGCGCAGAAGCGGCCGCCTACCGCGCCGAGCGCGGCGCACGTCGGGAGGCTGACGGGCGACGGCCACGCCAGCTACTCGAACCCGAAGACTACCTGCTGGCCGCCTGGGTCCTCGCCGTGGAGGAGGCCGTGCGCAGGTCGGCGGTCGACCCGTTCGAACTGATGCGCGGCGGTATGGGGGGCGACACTCAAAGTGGATGGTGGGGGGTGCTCCAGAGCCTGACGCCGAGCGGGTGGGGCCTCCTCGCCTTGTTCCTGTTCGTGCTGCTGACCCGCGGCCCCGAGGACACCGATCGAGAGGTGGCGTTGCAGCGACGCTGGCCGATGCTCGGGCTCGCGCTGCCGCTGCTCTCCATCTACGCGCTGATCGCGTCCGCCATCCAGCACGCCCTCTTCACCATCCCCGACCGCCGCGACGGCGAGCCGCCGCCCTGGCCCGGCCCCTACATGCCCGGCGTCGTCCGCAGGACGGTGGCCGTGCCCCTCGCCTTCCTCGGCGACGCGCTGTTCCGTTCCGAGGTGGCCAACGCCAACATCATGGGCATCAGTGCTCCACTCGACGCCGCTACGCTCGCGCCGACGCTGTTGCTCGCCCTGCTGTCAGCGCTGCCCTACATGCTGTTCGTCGCCGGTCCCCGCATCGCAGCGGGAGCGGCGCTGGCGTGGCGCCCATGGGCGTTCCGCTTCGCGCTCTTCTACCTGTCCTCGTGGTTCGGGCGCCATGTGAGTCTGTAGCCGCCGCCTGCGCTACGCTGACAGCGTGACCGACGTCAATCTCTGGGCCACCGACGACCACGCGCGCGCCTACCTCCAACGCGCCGACAGCATCCCGCGCCGCCGGGAAGGCGAGGACGCCCTGCTCGAGCACGTACCGGCCGGCGCGCGCCGCGTGCTCGACCTCGGGAGCGGCGACGGTCGCCTGCTGGCCCGCGTGCTGGAGGCCCTGCCCGGGGCGTCCGGCGTGGCCATCGACTTCTCCGACGAGATGCTCGGCCGGTTGCGCGCCCGCTTCGGCGAGGATCCACGCGTCAGCATCCACGCACACGACCTCTCGGAGAGGTTGCCGGGGCTCGGCACGTTCGACGTCGTGGTCTCGAGCTTCGCCATCCATCACCTCACCGACGCGCGCAAGCGCGCCCTGTACGAGGAGGTCCACGCAACGCTGGCGCCGGGTGGCGTGTTCTGCAACCTGGAGCACGTCGCGTCTCCGACGCCGACGCTGCACGCCGCGTTCCTCGCTACGCTCGGCCTCGCTCCCGACGAGGACGACCCCTCGAACAAGCTGCTCGACGTGGAGACTCAGCTGCGCTGGCTCCGCGAGATCGGCTTCGCCGACGTCGATTGCCACTGGAAGTGGCGCGAACTGGCGTTGCTGGCGGGGGTTCGCCAGCCGTCGGCCGTAGGCTGCAGGCCGCAGGCTGCTAGCCCCTGTACGCTCTCTCCCATGGACCTCGATCCTGACGTCTCGCGACAGCCGACCGCGTTCCTCTTCGATCTCGACGGCACGCTCGTGGACAGCGTGTACCAGCACGTGCTCGCGTGGCGCGACGCGCTCGAGGAGGAGGGGATCCCGCTGTCGATCTGGCGCATCCACCGCAAGATCGGCATGAGCGGCGGGCTGTTCACCAACATGCTGCTCCGCGAGACCGGTCTGGAACTCGATCCGGACCGCATCGAGCGACTGCGCCGGCTGCACGCGGCGGCGTACGCGCGCTACTCGCCCCACATCCGCCCGCTGCCGGGCGCACGCGAACTCCTGGCGACGCTGACGGCCGCCGACATCCCGTGGGCGATCGCCACGAGCGGCCGGCTCGAGACGGCGGCGCCAGTCATCGAGTCGCTGGGCGTGTCGCCGGACTCGGTGGCGGTTGTGACGCGAGACCACGTGCGCTACGCCAAGCCCGATCCCGACCTGTTCATCGCGGCGGCCCGCCGAATCGGCGTCCCCATCGAGATCGCGTCGGTCGTCGGCGACAGCGTCTGGGACATGCTGGCGGCGCGGCGGGCGCGGTCTCTCGGCATCGGGCTGCTCTCCGGCGGCTACGGAACCGAGGAACTCGAGCGCGCCGGGGCGTATCGCGTGTACGAGGATCCGGCAGCCTTGCTGCGCCACCTCGACGAGGTCGGCGGACGTCGCTGAGTCTTCCGCCCGCCCTGCGGCGCCGAACCGGTGCCCCGCGGCCTGCCCTGTCGCGGGTGTTCGTGGCAAGATGGCCCCGGTCCGTCACCCTCTCCCGGAGATCGCGTTCATGCCGCACGTTTCCCGCTCATCACGTCGCACGTTCCTTACCACCGCAGCCGCCATGGGTGCCACGCTGGCCACCGGCGTGCGCCCCACGCGTGCGCAATCACCAGACAAGCTGCGCCTCGCGCTCATCGGCGTCGGCGGGCGCGGCGGCGCCAACGTCCGCGGCGTCGCCTCCGAGCACGTGGCTGCGATCTGCGACGTGGACGCCACGACGCTCGCGAAGGTCGCCTCGACGTACCCGAAGGCGCGCACCTTCAGCGACTTCCGCCGCGTGTTCGATCACGCGGGCGAGTTCGATGCGGTCGTGGTGAGCACCGCCGAGCACACGCATGCCTTTGCGACGCTGCCGGCGCTCCAGTTGAAGAAGCACGTCTACTGCGAGAAGCCGCTGACCTACAACGTGCACGAAGCTCGCGTGATCCGCGAAGCCGCGGCCCGGGCCGGCGTCGCCACACAGATGGGCACCCAGATCCACGCCGGCGACAACTACCGCCGCGTCGTCGAACACGTGCAGGGCGGCGTCATCGGCAAGGTCACCGAGTGCCACGTGTGGGTGTCGCGCGCCTGGGGCTGGCACGCTACCGAGGCCGACGCCACTGCCGCCAAGGACATCGTCTTCGTGCAGGACCGCCCGACGGCGGTCAATCCCGTTCCTGCAGGACTCGACTGGGACCTGTGGGTAGGACCGGCGCCCGCACGGCCGTTCAACAACGTGTACGTCCCCGGCCCGAAGTGGTATCGCTGGTGGGATTTCGGCAACGGCACGATGAGCGATCTCGGCAGCCACTGGATCGACCTGCCGTTCTGGGCACTGAAGCTGAAGTCGCCTTCGAGGATCGAGGCGGCAGGACCGCCCGTCCATAGGGAACTCGCCCCCGCGTCGATGTCGGCGCGCTACACCTACAAGGCCGATGGCGATCAGCCGGCGCTCTCGCTCACCTGGCACCAGGGCACGTCGAAGCCGGAGATCTGGACGCAGGGCGGCATACCGCAGTGGGCCAATGGCGTCCTGTTCATCGGCGACAAGGGCATGCTCCTTGCCGACTACCAGAAGTTCGCTTTGCTCCCCGAAGAGAAGTTCGCTGGCTACACGCCGCCGCCGCAGTCCATCCCGAAGTCGCTCGGCCACCACGAGGAATGGATTCACGCCTGCAAGACGGGAGCGCCGACGACCTGCAACTTCGAGTACGCCGGGCTGCTCACCGAGGCCAACCACCTGGGCAATGTCGCCTACCGGGCGGGCAAGGCGCTCGACTGGGATCACAAGGCTATGCGCGTGACCAACGCCCCTGAGGCCGAGCCGTTCATCCGGCGTCCGTCCTACCGCAACGGCTGGTCCCTGACCTGACACGCCCTGCCGGGCCGGTTCCCGGCACGCGCCAGCACGGCAGCACGCGCGCCAGTCAGCCGAGGTGGCTGACTGGCGTAGTCTGGTGGCATGCCGCTTTCCGCTTCCGCTTACGCCGCGTTCGACAAGGCGAGCCCGCTCGGGCCGCTGACCATCACCCGCCGGGATCCGGGCCCGAGGGACGTCCAGATCGACATCCTCTATTGCGGCGTATGCCATTCCGACCTGCACACGGTGCGGAGCGAGTGGGAGGGCACGGTCTACCCCTGCGTGCCCGGGCACGAGATCCTGGGCCGCGTCTCCGCCGTCGGCGCGGACGTGACGAAGTTCCGCGTCGGCCAGCTCGCGGCGGTGGGCTGCCTGGTTGACTCCTGCCGCGAGTGCGCGAGCTGCAGGGCCGGCGAGGAGCAGTACTGCGACACCTTCGGGATGGTGTTCACGTACAACAGTCCGGACCCGCATCTGCCGGGACAGATGACGTACGGCGGGTATTCGACGATGGTCACGGTCACGGAAGACTTCGTCCTATCGGTGTCGGAGGCGCTCGACCCGGCTGCAGCGGCGCCGCTGCTGTGCGCCGGCATCACCACCTACTCACCGCTGCGGCACTGGCAGGCCGGCCCCGGCAAGAAAGTCGGCATCGTCGGCCTGGGCGGTCTCGGGCACATGGGACTCAAGTTCTCGCGCGCGTTCGGCGCCGAGACCGTGCTGTTCACCTCGTCGGCGGGCAAGGTTGCCGACGGCAGGCGCCTCGGCGCGCACGACGTCGTGATTGCGAAGGACGCCGAGGCGATGCAGAAGCACGCCGGAAGCTTCGATCTGATCGTGAATACGGTGGCGGCTTCGCACGATCTCGATCAGTACACGAACCTGCTGAAGCGTGATGGCGCGCTGGTGCTGCTTGGCGTGCCCGAGCGCGCGCATCCATCGCCGGCGGTGGGCAACCTGATCTTCCGGCGCCGCAGCATTGCCGGCTCGCTGATCGGGGGTCTGCGCGAGACGCAGGAGATGCTCGATTTCTGCGCCGAGCACGGCATCGTCTGCGACATCGAGCTGATCGCCATGCAGGAGATCGACGAGGCCTACGAGCGCATGCTGAAGAGCGACGTGAAGTACCGCTTCGTGATCGACATGAACTCGTTGAAGACCCGCCAGGGCGAGTGATCGGTGCATCGCCTTGCGCCAGGCGGCGACACCGGGTAGGGGCGGGCTGTTCCAGCCCGCCCCGGTACGTAGGCGTCGCGTCCGGCGGTCGTCCCTACTCGGCACCGGGAGGGCGGCTATCCCAGCCCGTCCCGGTACGTAGGCGTCGGGCCTAGCCCCACGCCCCGCGCGAGAAGCTGAAACGCACGCCGAGCTGAATCTGCCGCGGCGTGGTGGCCAGCGACGTGATGGTGCCGAAGTTGGTGGACGTCCGGTTGCTGTTGGGCGCGCCGAAGTTCGACGTGTTCAGCACGTTGAACGCCTCCACCCGGACCTCGAGCCGCGACTGGCCCACGCCCAGGCCGAAGCCCTTGTGCAGGCCGAGATCGAGCGTGTAGATGGCCGGCCCTCGCGCCACGTTGCGCGGCGCGTTGCCGAACGGCTGCGACGGATCGGTCGGCACCGAGACGTTGTCCAGGTTGAACCAGTTGTTGATGGTCTGCGAACCCTCGGGTGCGTAGATGTCGCCCGAGATGTTCGGCCGGTACGTGGGCGCGCCGCTCACCGAGAACTGCGCCGACGGCGAGTACGTGAGATTGGCGGGCAGACCGCTCGTCATCATGTTGATCGCCGTGACACGCCAGCCACCCGCCAGCGCTTCGACGACCGGGTGCAGCCCGTTGCCCCAGCGGCGCCCCTCACCGAACGGGAGTTCCCAGACGACCGACGTCGTGTTGTTGAGCGGCTGGTCGTACCCGGACAGGCCGAACTCGCCCTCGATGTTTGCGTAGTTCACACGGCTGTTGTCGCCGTTGGCCGTCTCGAGGTGCCCCGACGCGTTGTCGCGCGCACGCGACCACGTGAACGAGTTCAACACGTAGAGGCCGCGTGACCAGCGGCGTTCGAGCTTGACCTGCAGCGCACGGTAGTCGGCACGGCCACCGTCGAAGGCCGACTGGATGAACTGATAGCCCTGGATCGGCCGCCGCAACTGGAGGAGCGTGTTCTCGCCCGGGTTGTTGGGCCGCGCCTGGTTCAGGTCGGCCAGGATCATCAGGTTGTCGCTCTTGTTGCCGATGTAGGCGACATCCACCATCAGGTTCGGCAGCAGTTCGCGCTGCACCGTGACGTGCCAGCTCTGGACGTAGCCGGTCTTCAGGTCCGCCGGGATGTGGTTGACGCGGCCGTTGATCGGGTCGTAGTTCTCCGGCACGTTCAGGTTCGCCGGGTAGCCCTGCTGCGTCGGCCGGAAGCACGTGGTCGGCGCCAGGTCGTTGGTGCAGAGCCCCTGCGACGGCTGCTGCGCGATGGAGATCGGCACCACGTGCGGCCCGTTGAACGAGAGCAGGTTCTCGCCGCCCAGCCGGTTGAAGTGGATGTAGCTCATGCCGTAGGCCGAGCGGATGACCGTCTCCGGCGTGAGGCTGTAGGCGACACCCACCCGCGGGGCCCAGTTGTTGCGATCGGGATTGACGAGCGCGCGGTCGTAGATGGACCCGTCACGTGCCTGCAGCAGCGTGTTGGTGGCGGGATCGAAATTGGTCAGCAGGTTGTCTTCTTCCCACTGCGGCGTGCCGAACTCGTAGCGCACGCCGAGGTTCACCGTGAGGTTCGGCGCCACCTTCCAGTCGTCCTGCAGGTACCCGAAGTGCATCCGCTGGCGCAGGTTGAACACGTACGGGTTGACGAGGTCGTAGATGCTGCGCGCGCCGAACATGAAGTCGGCCAGGTTGTACATCGCCGCATTCGCGGCCGCGCCGGTCGGTCGGGAGAACTGGCCCCCGTACTGGTCGTGGCCGTACTTCGGGTTGACGTCGTCCACCTCGGTGTTGATCGACTGGTACTCGTAGCCGGTCTTCAGCGTGTGCGCCCCCTTGATCCACGAGTAGTTGGCGCGGAGATCCACGACGAACGGGTTCTGGAACTGCGGGTTGCTGTTCTGCCGCCCCCAGGCCGTCCAGCCGCTCACCGACTGCTGCGTCAGGCCGCCGGCAAAGTAGGTGTCGGTCGGCAGCCCGGTGATGCCGAACGCCTCCAGCATGTTGGGTGTGCCCGTCCCCAGCGCGGACTTGCCGGCGTCCGTCTTCGACACGCCGACGCGCACTTCGAGCAACGAGTTGGCCGAGAGGGTCCGCGTCAGCCCGCCGGCGAACTGCTGGTTGGTCACGTTGACGAAGTTGTTGGCCGGTGAACCGATGTCGCCCGGGATCGGGCCGGGCTCGAAGTTGTCCACGTCGCGCCAGCTGTAGCGGAGGAACGTCGAGGTCGCGTTGTTCAACTTCTGATCGAACTTGATGTCGAACTTGTCGTTGAAGTCTTCTCGACGTGGCAGCGAGTCGAAGTTGTTCGAGTTGCCGCCGCGCGTCGGTGCGGGCAGACCGGCGAGCACCTGCCGGGCGAAGTCGCTGATCGCCGCCTGCGGGATCACGCCATTGGCGTACACCTCGCCGGTGATCGGGTTGCGGACCGGAACGCCCAGGTTGCCCTGCCGCTGCTCCATCGTCGGGATGCTGGCAAACGTCAGCTGCTTGCTGACCTCGCGGAAGCCCTCGTAGTTGAAGAAGAAGAACGCGCGGTCGCGGATGATCGGGCCGCCGAACACGCCGCCGAACTGGTTGCGGTTCATCTCCGGCTTCACACCCGTCGACGGCTTGAAGAAGCCGGTGGCGTTCAGCTTCGTGTTGCGGTTGTACTCCCAGGCGGCGCCGCGGAAGGCGTTGGTGCCGCTGCGGAACGTCGCGTTGATCACCGCGCCGCCGGCGCGCCCGAACTCGGCGCTGAAGTTGTTGGTCTGGACCTTGAACTCCTCGACCGCGTCGGGCGACACCTGCACCACCTGGTTGGAGAAACCCTGGTTGCTCGTGCCGTAGGAGTTGTTGTCCACCCCGTCGAGGATGAAGTTGTTGAGGGCGCTGCGCAGCCCGTTGACGTTGAACGACGCATCGCGCGAGTTGGCGATGTTGGAGCGGCGTACCCCCGGGCTGAGGAGCGCGAGGTCGGCGTAGGCGCGGCCGTTGAGCGGCAGGTTGACGATCTGCTCACGGGTGATGACCGTGCCGCGGTCGCTCGACTCGCTCTCGAGCAACCGAGCGGCGCCACTGACTTCGACCGTCTCGCCAAGCCCGCCGACAGACATCGTGAGGTCGACGCGCTGACGGGCGTTGACGGTCACCGTCACGTTGTTGGTGACCGCCGTCGTGAAGCCCTGGAGCTCGGCGCGGAGCGAATACGTGGCGGGGCGCACGTTCAGGAACTGGTACTGACCGCGGTCGTCGGTGACGGTCGTCGTGGAGATGCCGGTGGCGGGATTGGTCAGCGTGACGCTGACCCCTGGCATCGCCGCGCCCGATTGATCGTTGATGAATCCGAGGACGGTCGCGCTGTCGAACTGGGCAAAGGCTGCCGCGCTGCACAGGTGCAGCGAGCACAGCAGTGCGACGAAGCGGAGGAAGGCGCGTTGCAACATACAGGTTCCTTCTTGCGCGCCACATCGCCCGCCTCGATGGCGGGACGGCTGCGCGCAGCAGATGTCGAGGGGCACATTATGCGCCAGTCGGATGGGGCACACAGCTGCGCCGAGCATGACGCACCCCGGCAACGCAGACGCGACCGCGGTGCAACGGCAATGTGACGGCGCCGGCTCAGCGAACAGCAGTGGGGGCCGGTTCCGGCGGCAGGAATGTGACGGCGTCGCCGCGCTCGAGCACCTGCCGCTCGATGTACTCCCTCATCGCGTCCCGGCGCTTCAACAGCGCAGAGATCTGGCTGCCGTCGAGCCACGCCCCGACGACCGACTCCAGGTCGTCGCGCGAGAGGCCGGCCATACGCGTCCAGAGTTCGCGGTCGAACTGCTGGGGCGGCGCAAGGGTGCCGAGAGTCGGCTGAGGCACGAACGCGCGCGAGTGGTCGATCAGGTACAGGAAGCCGTCATCGTCGTAGAGCAGGTTGCCCTGGTTGCGATCGATGTTGGCGATCAATTGGTCGAACATGAGCATGCGGCTGGTCTGGCGGCTCCACTTCGCCCCCGGCGTCTTCGGCGGCGCCGCGGGGTTCCACGGACGCACACCGTCGATCCAGTACACTGCCGCGCCCCTGACGCCATCGATCCGTCGCTCCACGACCGGCGGCACCATGTGGATGCCGAGGTGACGGCTCAGCAGGTACGCGGCGATCTCGGACCGGTAGCTTTCCATCTTTCCGTGGCGGATGCCCGGCGTGAGCGGCTTCCAGGCAAAGCTGCTCACGGGCCCGCCGGGCGCCAGGTAGGCCCGGCGGGGGTTCGTCACGCCCACGGGGATGTCCTCGAAGCGCACGATCGGCGCCGTGCGGAGCGCCGCCTCGATGGCGGCCTCGTGGCCGAGCCACGGGTACGCCGCCGGCGCGGGCCGCTCCGACGGGCTCGCCGCCGCGGTCGAACTCGCCTGCGGCCCTGCGGTGGCCTGCGCCAGTACGGGGGCGTCGGCAAGGAGCAGGACGAGGTGACATGTCAGCAGGGTGCGCATGGTCATACCGGAGGTGCGTCCGTGGGTAGGCGTCGGGCCGCGCCCGACGCGCGGCGTTCCCGCCGGGCGCGGGCCGGCGGCTACGAACCGGAAATGTGGCCGCCAGGCGGTCGAACTCTCACCTGCTACGCATGGACGAGCACGATGGTTCCTCCAGCCGTGGTCTCGATGTCGAGGACGTGCCCCGGCAACGCGGGAAACGGCGATGGCGCGATCCCAGGCGCCCGGAGCGGCTCGGCCACGGGATGGATGGCGTAGAACGGGTTCGGGTTGGGGCCCTGCGCCGCACGGGACCCGGCCGCACCATCGACGCGCAGCGGCTCGCGGCTGCGGAGGCGACAGGTGCCGCCAATGCGTGACGTGACGCGTACGCGCGTCACACGCCCGTCGTCCCAGTCGAGATCGACCTCGAAGCCGCCGCGCGCCCGCAGCCCGGTCACCCGACCGGCCGGCCAGGCCGCAGGCAGGGCCGGCAGCACGTCGATCACGCCGGCGTGACTCTGGACCAGCATCTCGCACATGCCCGACGTCGCGCCGAAGTTACCGTCGATCTGGAACGGCGGGTGAGCATCGAAGAGGTTGGCGTAGACGCCGCCCGCGCTGTTCATGCGCACGCCGGTGTCATCGACGAGCCGCAGCAGGCGCACGATGAGCCGGTGTGCGCGGTCGCCGTCGCGCAGGCGGGCCCAGGCGTTGATCTTCCAGGCCAGTGACCAGCCGGTTCCCTCGTCGCCGCGCGACTCGAGCGACCGGCGGCACGCGGCAAACAGCGCCGGCGCCGTGTCCGCGGTGATCTGGCGTCCAGGGTGGAGGCCGAACAGGTGCGAGAAGTGGCGGTGATGGGGATCCTGAGGCGGCAGGTCCACGCCCCACTCCTGCAGCGCGCCATCGGAATCGATGCGATAGGGGCGCAGTCGCGGGAGCACCCGCGCGATGCGCGCGGTCAACTCGTCCCGCACACCCAGCACCCGGGCGGCTTGCAACACGTTCGTGCACACGTCCCAGGTGATACCCAGGTCCATGGCACTGCCGGCGTTGACCGCCGCCATTCCGCCATCAGGAAGGCGGAACTTGTGCTCGGGTGACGTGGAGGGCGACGTCACGAAGAAGCCGTCGGCGTCCTCGACGAGCATGTCGAGGCAGAACCGCGCGGCGCCGGCCATCAGCGGCAGTGCGGTGACACGCAACCACTCGCGGTCCCCGCCGAACGCGTAGTGCTCCCACAGGTGCTGGGCGAGCCACGCGCCGCCCATCGGCCACGACGCCCACACCGCGTCGCCTTCGCCGTACCTCCCCACCGGCGCCGTCTGTCGCCACAGATCCGTGTTGTGATGCGTGGTCCAGCCGCCGGCTCCGTAGTTCACGCGCGCCGTCTCCGCGCCAGTCACGGCGAGTTCGCCGATGGCGTCGATCAGCGGCCTGTGGCACTCCGCGAGGTTGGCAGGCTCGGCAGGCCAGTAGTTCATCTCGGTGTTGATGTTCACCGTGTAGTTGCTGCTCCATGGCGGACGCACCGTGTCGTTCCAGATGCCCTGGAGATTGGCCGGTTGCGTCCCCGGACGACTGCACGCAACCAGCAGGTAGCGTCCGTACTGGAACAGGAGCGATGCGAGCGAGGGATCGCCGCCCGCACCGTCGGCGAGCCGCACGTCGGTCGGTCGCGTGTCCGCCCCTGCCGCGCCACCGAGGTCCAGCGTGACGCGCGACATCAGCGCCGCGTGGTCCGCACGGTGGCGTGCACGAAGGGAGGTCCAGTCGCGGATCCGCGCCGCATCGATACGGGCCCGCGTCTCGGCTGCGGGATCACGGCCGTCGGTAACGCCGGCGCGGTCGGGCCCGTTGAAGCTCGTGGCAGCCGCCAGCAGCACTGTCGCGTGTGACGCGTCGGCCACCCGCAGCTGTCCGCCGGAGACATCCACGCGCCCGTCCGTGACGACATGGACCCTCGCCTCGAAATGCAGTCCGCGACCCTCGGCGTACTGCACAGGGTCGGCGTGGTCCTCGTAGTTCGGCTCGACGTGCGCCGGGGCGCGTCCACGCAGCACGAGCGCATCGCCGTCCGTGGCGCTGACGGCGCGCAAGGGGCTGTCGAGGCGGACCGCGAAGCGCATCGCCGCCGGGCGATCGCATGTCAGGCGCAGCGCGATGACCTGATCCGGGTGGCTGGCGATCACCGTCCGCGTGAACGTCGCCTTCCCGAGCTGGTAGCTCACGGATGCTTCGCCATCGGCGAGATCCAGCGTGCGCGTGTAGCTGCGTGCCACCTCGCCGTGCTCCATCGCCACGTGCAGGTCGCCGAGCGGCAGGTACGACTGGGTGTACGGCCCCATCATCCGTTTGGCCGCGGCGTCCGCCTCGACGAAGCGGCCCTGCGCGACGAGCGATCGGATCTCGGGCAGCACGCCTCGCGCACCCGGGTTGTTCCACGACGATGGGCCGCCGGACCAGAGGGTGTCGTCGTTCAGCTGCAGCCGCTCGTCGCGGATGCCACCGAACACCATGGCGCCGAGACGTCCGTTGCCGATCGGCAACGCCTCGACCCACTGGCGCGCAGCACGCGCATATCCGAGTTGCAGCGGACCAGTGCGTGTGCGGTGGTCCTGCGCGCGGAGACCGGCCCCGCGCAACGCGGGCAGCACGCCCGCGGCGAGGAGAGCTCCAAGGAAGGTGCGGCGGATCATGGGGGTGATCGTACGGGAATGGGAACCGGCAACCGGGAACGCGGGCGGTCCGCTGTCGTCTTCGTGATACAACTCGCCCGCATGGCAGGCCTTGCCTTCGAGCACCTTGCGGTGAACGTCGCCGACCCGGTTGCGGTGGCCGACTGGTACGTGGAGCACCTCGGTATGGAGGTCGTGCGTCGCGGTGAAGGCCCGGTGCACATGCACTTTCTCGCCGACACCGGGCGTCGCGCGATGATCGAGCTCTACAACAATCCGGTGGCACGCACCGACATGTACCGGGACCTGCACCCGGCGCAACTGCACATCGCCTTCACGTCAGCCGACCCCGAAGCCGATGCGGCGCGTCTCGTCGCTGCCGGCGCGTCGCTCGTCGAGCACCAGCACGGCGCCGACGGCTCGCGGCTGGTCATGCTGCGCGACCCATGGGGCCTGCCCCTGCAGCTGGCCCGGCGCGCAGCGCCGATGCTGTGAGCGACACGACCGAGACGGTCGCATTCCGCATGCGCCTGCACGCCGGCCAGGCCGACGAGTACCGTCGAAGGCACGACGCGATCTGGCCCGAACTCACGGCGCTGCTCCGCGACGCCGGCGTCGTGGAGTACCGCATCTTCCTGGACGAGGAGACGCACGCGCTCTTCGCGGTGCTCACCCGCCGGGTCGATCACGCGTTTGGCCCACTCCGGCAGCATCCCGTGATGCTGCGGTGGTGGGCCATGATGGCCGACATCATGGACACGCACGACGACAACGCGCCGGTGCAGGCTCCGCTGCGGGAGATGTTCGTCCTCTAGAAGGCGCTGGCGCCGGCTTCGGCGACCGCCTGGTCCTGATCGCCCGTGCCGCCGCTCACGCCGATGGCCCCGACGACCCGGCCGTCCCGCTCGATCGGCACCCCGCCCGCGAAGATCATGATGCGGCCGCCGTTGGAGGCGTGGATGCCGAAGAAGTCCTTCCCGGGCTGCGCGAGCGCAGACAGATCATTCGTCGCGATGTCGAACGCCCTCGACGTGAACGCCTTGTTGATGGCGACGTCGATGCTGCCAATCCACGCGCCGTCCATCCGCACGTGCGCCACGAGATTGCCGCCGGCATCCACGACGGCAACGTTCATCGGCTGGCCGATCCGTTCGGCCTCCTTCTCTGCGGCGGCTATCATGCGGCGGGCGTCGGCAAGCAGGATCATGGCTGTTTCCTCATCGGTGGCGGTTCGCAATCGTCTCGCCCGATTGTGTCATGCACGACGCCGGCGCCATCTCGACAGGATCGGATAGAGTGCTCCGCATCCAGGCAGGAGTGAGCCGCGTGAACCGTCGCCAGTTCCTTTCCGTTCCCGCCACCGCCGTGGCGCTCGGCAGCGTCACCGGGCCGCGTGCCGACGCGCGCGCACGGCAGGATCCCGGCATCGTCCGCTATCCAGATCCGACGGTGCGATCGCTCGATCCGCGGTTCGACAGGTACCGCGTCGGCAACGCCGCGGTCGAGCGGCTCTACACAGGCTGCCGCTGGGCCGAGGGCCCGGTGTGGTTCGGCGACCTGCGCTGCCTGCTCTGGAGCGACATCCCCAACGATCGCATCCTGCGATGGACCGAGGAGACGGGGCAGGTCAGTGTGTTCCGCAGCCCCGCCAACAACTGCAACGGCAACACGCGCGACCTGCAGGGACGGCTGGTGACCTGCGAGCGTCGACGCGTCACGCGCACCGAAGTCGATGGCACGATCACCACGCTCGTCGACGGCGTGGACGGCTCGCCGCTGAACTCCCCCAACGACGTCGTGGCCCACCCCGACGGCTCGCTGTGGTTCACCGACCCTGGCTACGGCATCCTCTCCCTGTACGAAGGCCGTCGTGAGGAACAGGCGCTGCCGACGCGCGTGTACCGGTGGGATCCGACCACGCGGCGCGCCGTGCCGGTGACCGAGACGCTCCGGCGCCCGAACGGCCTCTGCTTCTCTCCCGACCACACGAAGTTGTACGTGGCCGACACTGAGAACCCCGCCCCGGGACGGCCGCGCGGCATCCACGTGTTCGATGTGCTGAGTGGTGTCGGTCTGGGCCCGGGTCGCCTGTTCCACGACATGGGCAGGGGGGGCGCCGACGGCATCCGCTGCGACATGGACGGCAACGTCTGGGCCAGCGCCGGCTGGGCAGGCGCCGGCTACGACGGCGTACGCGTGATTGCGCCGGATGGCACGGCGATCGGCCAGATCGACCTGCCCGAGATCTGCAGCAACCTGTGCTTCGGCGGCGCGAAAGGGAACAGGCTGTTCATGACGGGGAGCCAGTCGCTGTACAGCCTGTACGTCGAGGCGACCGCGGCGAGATAGCAAACCGCTATTTGGCGATCGCCAGTTCGACGGCCGCCGCCGTGTTCTCCCACGCCATCACCATCGTCACTCCGCGCTCGTTGGCGTTGGCAAACAGGATGGTGAACTGCTCCACGGTGACGTCCACCGTGTCCATCTTCATCGGCGCGCGGACGACGTCGAACTTCGGGTCGTAGTTGGACGAGCCATACAGCTTGACCTTCTCGTTCGGATCGAACTTCTCGAGCCGTTCCTGATTGCTGAGGATCAACGTCCACGCACCGGGCTTCAGGTCCACGAGCACGTTGTACACCCCCGGCTGGAGCGTCTTGCCTCCCACCGTCAGCGGCACCTGCGTGGTCAGCGTGGTTGTCGCGTTGGCGCCGGCGCGCCATACCGCCGCGCCTGCCATCACCGCCTGGCCGTACTGATCGCCGCTGCCGAAGATCGTCGTTCGTCCGCGCAGCAGCGGACGGCTGTAGTCCACGACAATCCACTTGCCACCCTCGTAGCGCTGCCCGCCCTGCTCGGTCTTCGCCCACGTGCCACCGACCTGCACGGCAGCCTGCCCGCTGGGCGAGAGCGCAAGGTCCACCTTCGGCGCCTCCTGCCCGAATGCCACCGACGCGATCACCGTACAGATCGCGAATGCGAGTCCCAACACTGGATTGCGCATCTGTTCACTCCTCCTCGAATGTCGTCGCGTGCATCGTCGAGACGACGAGCGGATGCCAGGGGCGTCCGGCACTGGCCGCACCAATGGTCGTGCGACCGTCAGGCTATCCTGCGATACGTCCCCCATGATTGCCGAGTACGGGAACCGGACACGCGGGCCATTTCACCACACGTATGCGCCTGACCTCGGATAGGTGCCGGTAATTCACGGGAAAAATCGCCTAAAGGCCTGCGCGCGGATGCCGATCGGAACTATGGCGGGCCCAATACTTCTCCCCTGTTCGGGGACCTCATCCCCCGCCGTCGGGAGCAGCCTCTTCAATGCGTACGTCATCACACACTTGCCGGCTCGCGGTCGCCGGCCTCGGCCTTGTGCTGTCCGCATCAGCGGTCCACGCACAGTCGGCGTTCACCGTCGGCACGCAGGAAGTCCAGGTACACGGTTCGATTCAGCAGGGCTTCGTCGTGTCGGACGGCAACAACTTCCTGACCATGGATACCGCGAGTGGCAGCGCCGCCATGACTGACGGTGCCGTCAATCTGTCCACGCAGTTCGGCCGCGCGCTGCGCATCGGCGCCCAGCTCTACTCGCGCAACATCGGCGAACTCGGCAACGGCCAGCTTCAACTCGACTGGGCCTTCGCCGACTACAAGTTCAACGACGCGATCGGCATCCGCGCCGGCAAGGTCAAGACCCCGCTCGGCCTGTTCAACGACACGCAGGACATGGAGTTCCTGCACACGTGGGCGCTGTTGCCGCAAGGCGTCTATCCGCTCGACCTCCGCAGCGTGACGATTGCGCACGTCGGCGCCGACGCCTACGGCACGTTGAAGACCACGAGCGCCGGCTCGGTGAACTACACCGTGTATGCCGGCTCGATCCAGGACGACACGCGCGGCGGCTACCGGTACGGCGTCGAGGACAGCGGCATGCGCTTCGACGACGGGATCACGACCCGCGGCGTCGGATTCGACGCCCGGTGGTCCACGCCCGTGGATGGCCTCGTCGCGGGGTACTCACTGCTCCGGACCAGCTCAGAGACCCGCGTCACCGTGCCCTTCCTCGGCACGCTCGACATCGACATCCCCAGCTGGAAACGGCAGGCGCTGTATGGCGACTACCAGCGCGGCCGCGTCCGGCTCTCCAGCGAGATGCGATTGAGCAGCCAGAAGCAGGAATTCTCACCAGCGCTGACACCGGCGACGCTCCAGAAGGCCCGGAGCTGGTTCGCGTCGGGCACGGTGCGCGTGCACGACCGTGTCGAACTCGGCACCTATCACTCGCGCATGGTCTCGGACATGTCGCTGCCGAGCGCGGACGCGGACAACCACATCTACGACACGGCCCTGAGCGGTCGCGTGGACCTCAACCGCTGGTGGCACGTCAAGGTGGAAGGGCACTTCATCGATGGCGTCGGCAGCCGCACCTTCACGCAGGGCTTCTACTCGCGCAACAACGTCGCGGGGCTGCAACCCAGGACGAAGATGCTGGTGATCCGCACCGGGATCAACTTCTGACGCGGAGCGACGACCATGAAGACCATCGCACGCACGCTCCTGCTCCTCGCCACCCTGAGTGGCACGCCGGCCCTCGCGGCTGACGTCCAGGTCATCGCCCATCCCGCGGTGACGGCCGAACTCAGCGCCTCCGACGTGAAGGACATCTTCCTCGGCGCCAAGAGCGCCATCGGCGGCACGCCGGTCGAACCCGTGCTCTCGAGCGCCGCGGCGCACGAGCCGTTTCTGAAGACATACGTCGGCAAGACCGACCAGGGCCTGCGCAATCACCTGAAGGCCCTCGTGTTCACCGGCAAGGCGTCCATGCCGAAGTCGTTCGCCTCGGACGCCGAGGTGATCAAGTACGTGGCGGCCACCAAGGGCGCCATCGGCTACGTGACGGCTGGTGCGGACGCCACGGGCGTCAAGAAGATCCAGGTCCGCTGAGTGACGGCCATGCGAAACATCGGAATCACCGCACGGATCTGGCTCTGCATCGCGGTGTTTGCCGGCGGCGCATCGGCCGCCGTGATGGTGGGCCTGTTCCAGGCGCGCTCCTCGGAGGCGCGCCTGGCCCGCACCAGCGAGGTGCTCTTCCCGGCAGCGCAGCGGGGGCAGGAGGCCGACGCGGCCTTCCAGCGCATGACCAAGGCGTTCAAGGACGCCGTGATGCTGGAGGATGCCTCGGCGCTCGACGCCGCGGCAGCGGAAGGCACTGCCGCAGCCGACGCACTCGCCGCGGCCGCCGTACTGCCCCGCCTGGACGGCGCGCGCGCGACGATGCTCCGGCAACTCGATGCGCAGGTCAGACAGGCGGCACGGGACGGGCACGCGGCATACGGCGCGATGCTCGCCGCAGCCGGCGACCTGACGCCGGAACTGATGCAGCGTACGCGCGACATCGCCGCAACGATGGACGGCCTGGGCAACCGGCTTCGCGACGCACGCACGCGCCTGGCCGACGACCTGCAGGGCGAGCTGGCCGCGTCGGCGACCGCTTCGGCACGCCAACGCTGGCTCGGCCTCGGCGTGTTCGGGGTGTCGCTCCTGGTGTCGGCCATGGTCGTGCTGCTGACGATCCGACGGTCGATCGTCGGACCGGTCCGTCAGATCGTCGAGGAACTCACGAGCGCGTCCACCCAGGTGCACGGCGCGTCGTCGTCGGTTGCCGAATCGGCGCAGTCGCTCGCCCGCGACGCCGCCATGCAGGCGGCCGCTCTCGAGCAGACCGCCGCATCGATCGAGCAGATGGCGGCGATGACGCGGCAGACCGCGAGCAACACTGCCGAAGCGGAGCGGCTCACGTCCGAGGCAGCGGGGGTCGTGGGCACGGCAAACGTCGCGCTCGGCGAGATGGTGGCGTCGATGGAGGCGATTCGCGCGTCCAGCGACAAGGTGGCGCGCATCATCCGGACGATCGACGAGATCGCGTTCCAGACGAACATCCTGGCGCTGAACGCCTCGGTCGAGGCGGCACGCGCCGGTGAAGCGGGCATGGGGTTCGCCGTGGTTGCCGACGAGGTGCGGGCGCTGGCGCATCGCAGCGCACAAGCCGCCAAGGACACCGAAGCGCTGATCGAGGAATCGCTGGCCCGCTCGGCCGAGGGACAGGCATGCGTGACGTCGGTGAGCGAGGCGATGGTCTCGATCACCGGCAACACGGGCGCGATCAAGCGCCTCGTGGACCAGGTCAACGTCGCGAGCCGCCAGCAGGCGCAGGGCATCGACCAGGTCGCGCAGGCCATCCAGCAGATGGAGAGGACGACGCAATCGACCGCGGCGACGGCCGAGGAGAGCGCCGCGGCGAGCGAGGAACTGAGCGCGCAGGCGGCGCACTCGCAGCAGGTGGTCGATCGCCTCGCGGGACTGCTCGACGGGACCGTCGGGCAACCGGCCGCTCGACCGGCCCCGACCGCGCGGGCGCGCGGCACGGTGGTGCCGATGCCGAGGACGGCGGCCACGCGGGCTCCGCACGAGGTGGTTCCAGTCGGCGACGGCACGTACGGCTCCTTCTAGCGGCACGTCCCGGCCGCCGGGAGAGCCGGCGGCGACCTGATACGATCCGCCGGCCCATGCCGGCGCGTGTCCAGGTACTCATCGCAGCGGTGCTGTTC
>JAEZCY010000158.1 GCA_023429845.1 Acidobacteriota bacterium | reverse complement strand
CCTTCGCGGACGACGCGGTCGGCAACGGCGTCGCTCTCCAGGAGCAGCCAGGTCAGCGACGCCCCGTCCTCGTCCGAGCCGATTCGCGCCCCGACGATGTGTCGCGGCGTTTCCGCTCCGACCGGCTGCAGATAGACCTCGAAGCGGATGGCCTCGCCCGTGTCGTCGCCGGCGGCGGCAAGCAACGCGGCGGGCAACGAGCCGGACCGCCGCAAGGCTGCCGCATCGGCAAGGCCACACAACCGAGCGGCGCGATCGTCGGCCTCGAGCACGTCGCCGTCGGCGGTCGTACGAACGAGGCCGAGCCCGGCAATCTCCTGCAACAGCCACTGGTGCGCGTCCGGCACCGTTGGGCCCGGCGGAGCGAGCAGCGCGACGTCGGGGTGCAGGGGCGGCTCCGCGGCGGACCCTCGAGACATGGGCGTCGGGCCTTGCCCGACCGCCGCTGCGTCCCGCGAGAACTCCTGCACTGCCGTCTCCAGCTCGATGATGCGTGCGCGGGCGGCCATCAGGGCCTCCGTGGCAGCGTGCTCGAGCGCGTCTCGTTCTGCGGCGGCCGCTCGCAGCGTCGCGAGTTCCTCGTCCTGGCGCTCCTGCCTGCCCTGCACGCCTTCGGCGCGCGAGAGCAGCAGCGGCAGCTCTTCCTGTTCGAGTACCGCGAGGCGGCGCGACGCCTCGAGCAACGCGGGAATCGCCTCCACTTCCACACCGAGGTCGCGCAGCCGGCCTGCCATGGCCCGCAGGGCTGGCACTTCGACGTCGTCGCGAAGGACCGCGATCTCGTGCTGCAGCGCATCGACGCGCGTCGTCAACTCGGCGCGCTCGCCTGCCCACGTCTGCCGCTCCCGTGCGACGAGCTCCTGGACGTCGACGCCGGCAGTCAGCGGCTCCTCGGCGACGAGCACTTCGCGCATCACGATCAGGGCCGCGGGCGGGCCGCCACTCTCGCGCTGGAACGGCACGGCGCGCAACTGCAGCCGCCGCGCTTCCGCAAGGTGCCGGGTGCGCATGACGATGTCGCGAGTCGCGCCGGTGGCCATGCCGTCCACCAGCGTCACGAGGTCCGGCGCATGCGCATCGTCGCGATCCAGCCAGGGATCGAGCGAGGCCCCGAGCACCTGTCGCGGGTCCTGTGCGCCGAGCACGCGCAGCGCGGCGAGGTTCACGGCGAGCACGGCATGTTCGGGTGAGAGCAGGACGACGGCTTCCGGCAGCTGCTCGACGAGCGCGCGCAGGCGCGTCTCGCGGCTCCGGGTGGCCTCGAGCTCGAACGAGGCGCGGCAGTGCGATTGCGCGCGTCCCACCGCGTGCAGGACGTGATCGACGTCGGCCGGCTGCGGGACGCATTCGTCAGCCCCGGCGCGGCGAAATGCGTCGTGGTGCACCCCGTCGGCCACGACGGTGATGGCCAGACCGGGGTACGTGCGCTTGACGCGCCGGACGCCGAGGACGATCGCGCCGGGTTCCTGCGCCGCGTTCACGACGAGCGCCGCCGAATGCGTCTCCTCCACGTCCTGCGTCGTGAGGCCGGCCAGTCCTTCTCCGGTGAGTCCCACATCACGAAAGCGGGTGCCGACGCGTGTCAGCAGCTGCTGACGCAGCGTGTCGGCAGGGCCCGCGTACCACACGCGCTGCGTGCGACGCAGCACCTGCCGTTCCGGATGCCGCACGTCGTCCAGGCCCTCGGGCAGCTGCGCTGCCGTGAGGCTGGCGGCCGTGATGACGTCGTCGGCGCCGGAGAGCCAGGCGGCGCCGGCGTCGGTGGTGGCGACGTCGGGAACGATGGCGAGGACGGGGAGTGCGCGACTCACACGCCGCACGCGCGACACGGCTTCGGCGGTCGCGGGGCCGGAGCCGGCGATCGCCAGCAGGTCGCAGGGCCGGTTCTGCAGCCACGTGATCGCCGCTTCGACCGCCTGGCAGGTGTCGACAGACGACGCGCCGAGTGCGGATCCGAGTGCGGCACGGAGCGGTCCGGTATCGGGAGTGGCGAGAGCGAGTAGCAGCGTGCGCACGTCAGCGTCCTACCAGCTGTTGGCCTGAAGGCCTTCGAGCAGGGCGCGCGGGTCCGGCGCGCCGCTCACGATGACGGTGTAGTCCACGACGCTGTCGAGCGTGGGCGCCGCAGGTGCATCCATGGGCGCGGCGTCGGTCGGCTGCATGGCGACTTCGTGGAGCTGGTCGCACAACAGCAGATCACCGGCAAGGGACAGTGCCGTCTCATACCGCACGCCGTCGGCGCCGAGGTGCGCCACCGTGGCGCGCACGACGGCCGCGCTCAGGGTCACGGTGGCATCGGCTGCGACGAAGCGGATGCAGACGGTCTGCCCGGGCCGCATGTGACTGGTGGTTTCGAGCCGGACGCCCCGCCGCGACACGTCGAGCAGGCGAACCGGTGCGCCTCCGCTCAGTCGTGCGGACAGGGACGGCATCAGGGTAGCCGGCACGCGGAGGTGCTCCCGGCGTTCGTGACCTTTGGTCTTCGACACTTCGTCTCCTCGCGACGCGTTGCCCGGCGCCCACGCTGGCACTTGATGGTGGCCGAGGTAGCGAGGTAATCGACGCGAGCCGGCGCTGCCTTTAAGTCGGGATGTCGAGCGTATGCGGACCCTCGTCCATGTAGGGCCGAAGGAAGGAGAGCAGGCCGGGAGGGCGGCTATAGTAGCCGCCGATGGAACTCGAGGAACAAGTCGCGTACCTGACTCGGGGCTGCGTGGACGTCGTGCGGCTGACGGACCTGCGTACGCGGCTCTCGGAGGCGCATGCTGCCGGACGGCCATTGACCGTCAAGGTGGGTTTCGACCCCACGGCGCCAGACCTGCACCTGGGACATACGGTGCTCATCCGGAAGATGAAGCACTTCCAGGAACTCGGCCATCAGGTCGTCTTCCTGATCGGCGACTTCACCGGTCTGATCGGCGACCCGACGGGCCGTTCGAAGACGAGGCCGCCACTGACGCCGGAAGCGGTGCAGGCCAACGCCGACACCTACCGTCAGCAGGTGTTCCGCATCCTGGATCGCGACAAGACGGTCGTGGACTTCAACAGCCGCTGGCTCGGTGCGTTGAGCAGCGTCGACTGGGTTCGCCTCGCGGCCCGCTACAACCTCGCGCAGATGCTCGAGCGGCGCGATTTCCGGCAGCGCTATGAATCGGGTCAGCCCATCGCGCTTCACGAGTTCCTCTACCCGCTGAGCCAGGGCTACGACTCGGTGTTCCTGAAGGCCGACGTGGAACTCGGGGGCACTGACCAGCTCTTCAATCTGAACGTCGGGCGGGACATCATGCCTGCCTACGGACTGCCGGCTCAGATCATCATGACGACGCCGCTGCTCGTGGGCCTGGATGGCGTCGAGAAGATGTCCAAGAGCCTGGGTAATTACGTTGGCATCGACGAGCCTCCCGAAGAGATGGTGCGCAAGATCGTCGAGGATTTTCGCGGCTCGGACGAGGTGATGTGGACGTACTTCACCCTGCTCACCGACATGGCCTCCGGGGAGATCGAGGCGCGCAAGGCGCAGTTTGCCGGGGGTGGCGTCACGGCATCGGATCTCCGGTACGAGCTGGCCGGACTCATCGTCAGGGATTTTCACGGTGCGAGCGCCGCCGACGCGGCCGTGCAGGCGGTGCGGGCTCGCCACGCGGCCAGGCAGGGGCAGGCTGCCGACGACCTGCCCATACGCGAGATTGCCGCGGGCGTGCTGCTGCGTCGCGCGCTCGTGGATATCGGGCTCGCCTCGTCCGGTAGCGACGCCACGCGAAAGATTGCGCAGGGCGGGGTGCGGATCGACGGGGCGGTGGCCAGCGACATCAACGCGACGGTCTCGGCCGGAACGTGGACGATTCAGGCCGGCAAGAAGCTGATAGCCCGGATTCGCGCGTCCTGACGGCGTTCGCGGCCCCGGCAGCGATTGCGCGCTTGACACCGCGCCCGGGCTGGCCCATACTGCCTTTCCGCTCGCGACGGGTGCGGCACCTGCTGCAGACTCCCGAGACGAGCGGTTCCCGACGAACACAGCGGGCGCACTTTTGGGGTTGACACCTCGTGCTCCTGCGACGTACTCTGGGAATCCGCCTTTTCGAACGGCGGCCGCCAGCTGACGCTGTGGCAGGCCGCCCAACGAAAACCAGGCGGAACGGTAAGCGGGGCTGGGAGAGGCCACAAGGGATTGACATCCCGCGAAACCTCTGGTAGCCTTGGAAGACTTGGCCGGGCGCACCGGCATCACCAAAACAGCGCGGCATCGCCGCCTGGATGTTCGGTGAGAAGGTCGTCGCACTCGCTGCGGCGGTCCTGAAGGCGCCTGGCAGCCGGCAACCCAGTCCGGCGAGCCCTTGTGGCCCACGACCCATGGGAGGCAGTTTCGCTGCAGCACTTGCAGTGAGCTTTGCTGCCGACTCGGTCGGGAAACTGAGCGGGGAAGTTTGTCGCTCACGACGCCGATAAAAAGGTGTTGACAAGGCTCGAGCGGTTCGGTATTCTGGGTGAGTTCGCCTGATGACGGCGAGCACGCGGTTCGGCGAGGCGGAAACGTCTCCAGGCGAGCCGGTTCTTTGAAAACTAGATAGAACGTGCAAGCACGAAAACCTGTCGAGTATTCAGCCCGACGGTGGGTCGCTCGCAAGAGCGGCTGGTCGTCGGACAACGAAGTAAACAACGCTAGAGAGCCAATCAACAGGCGATCAACGTTGAAGTATCGTCGGTGCAGCAGCGATGCGGCATCGGCACCCACTTTAACTTGAGAGTTTGATCCTGGCTCAGAATCAACGCTGGCGGCGTGCCTAACACATGCAAGTCGAACGTGAAAGGGGCTTCGGCCCTGAGTAAAGTGGCAAACGGGTGAGTAACGCGTGGGTGA
>JAEZCY010000154.1 GCA_023429845.1 Acidobacteriota bacterium | reverse complement strand
CACCGGGGCCGTGGCGCCCCCTCGACCCAACGTGCCGGCGGCGCCGTCGGTGCGCCGCCTGGCGCGCGAGCTGGGGCTCGACATCGCCGACGTCCCGGGCTCGGGCAAGGGCGGCCGCATCAACGAGGCCGACGTGCGCGCGCACGCCAAGAACGTGATCACGGGCAAGGTCGCCGGCCCCGCCGGCGCCCCGGCCGCGGGCGGCTTCGCGTCCGAGCCGTTGCCCGACTTCTCGAAGTTCGGCGCCGTGGAGCGCAAGCCGATGCGCGGCATCCGCCGCAAGACGGCCGAGCACATGGTGGCCAGCTGGCACACCATCCCGCACGTCACGCAGTGCGAGAAGGTGGACATCACGGCGCTCGAGCAGCTGCGCAAGCAGTTCGGCAAGCGCGTCGAGCAGGGTGGCGGCAAGCTCACCGTGACCTCGATCATCACCAAGGTGATCGCGGTGGCCATGCGGAAGTTCCCGCAATTCAACACCTCGGTGGATCTCGGTGCCGAGGAAGTCGTCTACAAGTCGTACGTGAACGTCGGCATCGCGGTGGACACCGGGCGTGGGCTGCTCGTGCCCGTGCTGCGCGACGTGGACACCAAGTCGATCACCGATATTTCGGCCGAGATCGCCCAGCTGGCCGAGAAGGCCCGCGCCGGCAAGCTCTCGCTGGACGAGATGTCGGGCGGCTGCTTCACCATCACCAACCTGGGCGGGATCGGCGGCACGTACTTCACGCCGATCGTCAACCATCCCGAGGTGGCCATCCTCGGCATGTCGCGTTCGGCCATGGAGCCGGTGTGGGACGGCGAGGCGTTCGAACCGCGGCTGATGCTGCCGCTGTCGCTCTCCTACGATCACCGCATCATCGACGGCGCGGATGCGATGCGCTTCCTGCGGTTCGTGGCCGAGGCGCTCGAGCAGCCGTTCCTGCTCGCACTGTAACCAGACGCTCGTTGCCTGCGGCCTGCTGCCTACAGCCTGTCTGAGCTGAGGTCGCAGGCTGCAGGCCATAGGCTGTAGGCCCGAGACCTTTCTATGGCAGAGACCACACCACTCGTCGTGCTGGGCGCGGGGCCCGGCGGCCACGCCGCAGCCTTCCTGGCCGCCGACCTGGGCATGCAGGTCACCCTCATCGACGAGGAGGCGAACCCGGGCGGCGTGTGCACGTTCCGCGGCTGCATCCCGTCCAAGGCGCTGCTGCACGTCGCCAAGCTGCTCGGCGAGGCGAGGCACGCCTCGGAATGGGGCGTGGACTTCGGTGAGCCGACGATCGACGTCGATCGCCTGCGCGGGTTCAAGCAGGGCGTCGTCGACCGCCTCACCGGCGGGCTCGGCCAGTTGACGCGTCAGCGCAAGATTACGTACATCCAGGGGCGTGGCAGTCTCGTGGACGCGCACACGCTGAAGGTCGCCCTCACCGCGGGCGGCGAGCAGGAGGTCCGCTTCGAGAAGCTGATCATCGCCACCGGATCGCGCCCCTCGACCCTGCCCAACGTCGGCGTCGGGCCCGACCGCCTGCTCGACTCGACCGGTGCGCTCGAACTGAAGCGCGTGCCGACCAGTCTGCTGGTGATCGGCGGCGGCTACATCGGCCTCGAACTCGGGACCGTGTACGCGGCCCTCGGTACCGAGGTCACGGTGGTCGAGATGCTCGACCGCATCCTGCCTGGAGCCGACCGCGACCTCGTCAACGTGCTCGGCCGACGCATCAAGCAGATCTGCAAGCAGGTGCTGACGAGCACGAAGGTCGTCAAGATGGAGGAGAAGGCCGACGGCGTCCACGTCACCTTCGAGGGCGACGTCGAGCCGAAGACCCAGGTGTTCGACCAGGTGCTGGTCTCGATCGGGCGGCGTCCGAACGGGCACGTGCCCGGCATCGAGCAAACGGGCGTCGAGGTGACCGATCGCGGCTTCATCACCGTGGACCCGCAGCGGCGGACGACGGTGCCGCACATCTACGCCATCGGCGACGTGGCCGGCGACCCCATGCTCGCGCACAAGGCGACCTACGACGCCAAGATCGCCGTCGAGCACATCGCCGGGCACAAGGTGGCATTCGAGCCGGCCGCGATTCCGGCCGTCGTGTTCACCGACCCGGAACTCGCGTGGTGCGGCCTCACCGAGGGCGAGGCAAAGGAGCGCGGCATCGAGGTCGAGGTCGCGAAGTTCCCGTGGGGCGCATCAGGCCGCGCGACGACGGTGGACCGCAACGACGGGCTCACCAAGCTGATCATCGAGCCGAAGACCGAGCGCGTGCTCGGCGTCGGCATCGTCGGCGTGCACGCCGGCGAGCTGATTGCCGAGGGTGTCCTCGCGGTGGAGATGGCGGCCACCGTCTCCGACCTCAAGATGACCATTCACGCTCACCCGACGCTCGGCGAGACCGTCATGGAGTCGGCCGAGGTCTACTTCGGGACGGCGACCAACTACTACAAGCCGAAGAAGAGCTGACCGTGGCCGTCGAACTCACCTGGCTTGGACACGGGACCTTCCTGTTCACGTCGCCCGGTGGCGTGCGCGGGATGATCGATCCGTTCCTCACCGGCAACCCGTCGTGCCCGCCGTCGTTCCACGACGGCTTCGGTCCGCTCGACGTGATCCTCGTCACGCACGGGCACAACGACCACACGGCCGACCTCGTGCGGGTGGCGAAGGCCACGGGAGCGACGGTGGTGGGCTCCTGGGAACTCGTGCAGTGGCTGGGCCAGCAGGGCGTCACCGCCGTCGAGCCGATGAACATCGGCGGCACCATCGAGGTGAAGGGCCTGCGCGTGACGATGACGCAGGCGTTCCACAGCGGGGGCTTTCTCACCGAGAGCGGCGAGATCCTCTACCTGGGCCCGCCCGCGGGCATGATGGTGCGCTTCGAGGACGGCTACACCGTCTACCACGCCGGCGACACGTGCGTGTTCTCGGACATGCGCCTCCTCGCCGAGATGTACGAGCCACACGTCGCCATCCTGCCGATCGGCGACCGCTTCACCATGGGTCCCGAACAGGCAGCCAAGGCCGTCGAACTCCTCGGCGTCCGCCACGTCGTGCCCACGCATTTCGCCACGTTCCCGCTGCTGACCGGCACCGTGCCCGCTTTCGAGCAGCGGTTGCCCTCCGGGGTGAAGGTGGAGCATCTGACGCCGGGCGCCAGCGTGACGCTGCACGCGTGATAGTTGCAGGATTGCAAGTCTCCGGCATCGCATCGGCGCCGCCAACCTTCGAGGCATCGAGGCGGCGTGCCATCCTCCATTCTGCAATTCTGAATTTTCAGGACTCCCCGCTTCCGCGACGCTGTAAGATCTGCTGACCGTTCGAGTTCCACCGCAAGCCGGCATCCGGCCGGGCGGAGGTGTGGTGAGCATGCGCGTCACGAATGCAGGCGTGGGCGTCCTGTTGCTGGTGGGCCTGGTGTCGGCCATCTCGGCGCAGTCGCGCGTCCGTGTGCCTGTCGCATCGCCGTCATCCTCCACACACAGGTCAACTGCATCCCCTGTTCACCCCCGTCCCCGCAACGGCTCGGCAGCCTCCCCGCTGCAGGCCGGATCGGCGCAGCGCATCTTCGAGGCGTACTGCGTGGACTGCCATGGCAAGGGCCGTCCGAAGGGCGGCGTGAGCGTGGCCCGCCTCATCGAAGCGATGACGCCGGAGGGCGTCGGCGAGCACTGGGAACACTGGCAGTCGATCGCTGAGATGATCGAGACGCGCCAGATGCCGCCCGAGGACGCCGACACCTTCCCGAGCGACGCCGAGCGGCGCGACGCGGTGACGTGGATTCGCGCCTCACTCGACGCGTACGATGCGCGCCACGCCGGCGAGCCCGGCCGCGTGACGATGCGGCGCCTCACCAGCGCGGAGTACGCATACGCCATCGCCGATCTCACGGGCGTGGCGATCAGGACCGGCGTGGATGCATCGAGCGATGCCGTGGGAGGCGAGGGCTTCGCCAACTTCGGCGACGTGCAGTTCATGCAGGACGCAACGGTCGAGCGCTACCTCGAGGCCGCGCGGCGGGTGGCCGACCACGCCGTGATCGGCTCCGGCCCGCTGGGCTTCTTCGCCGATCCGGGCAGGACGGGCATGGAGCTCTCGGCGCTGCATCGCATCGAGCAGCTGTATGGCGCCCGCGGGTTCCGCGTGGTGTCGGGCGAGGGCGGCCGTCCCTTCGGCTTCGATCGCTACGCGAAGGCGATGTACGTGGCGTGGCACTACCGCCATCGCCGGGCGCTGGGCGAACCCTCGGTGACGCTGCGGGCCCTGGCCGGCCGCGAGGGTATCACCGGGCGGTTTGCCGAACACGTCCGCGCCGTGATGAACAGGAAAGCGGCCGCCTACCCGATCAACGAGACGATAGATCGGTGGCGGGCGCTCCCTGCACCGGGAGCCGATGCGGCCGCCACCGTGGCACGGGTGCGCCAGGAGTGCGACGCGATCACGAAGGCGCTCGTGTCGTGGCCCAGCTGGTTCTTCGCGCGGGGCGATCTGGCCGCCGGTGGCCGGGGCGACGAGAACCCGCTCGTCTTCGATGACACGACGCTCGGCGTCGTCACCGCGCAGGTCTATCGCCACGCGCTGAACCGCCGGCCCGGCCGACCGGCGTCACGCCTGCCGGCGCCCTGGACCGTCCACCTGTCGGTCGATGCGCTGCACACGGGAACGACGGGAACGCCGGCCGTCATCTGGCGCAACCCGCGGGTCGTGCTGCGCGAGGCTCCGCCGCCGGCGCTGGCGGGGGCCGAGCCCGCAGCTGTCGCGCGCCGTCGGGTCCCGGGTCCGATCGTCGCGACCCACGCGCTCCGGAGCGTGCTGAGCGCCGAACAGGCCGATCGGCTGCAGTTCGGGCGCAGCGCCGACGGCGCGCTCCTCTCGGCCGATGACTTCGCCACCACGCGTGGCACGTCCATCGTGATCGACATGCCCGTCGGCGAGCACGTCGCGGAGTTGCACGTCGAGGCGGAACTCGGCCGCGACCGCGACGCAGTGCTGCGCGTGATGGGCGCCGACACGGCCGGCGGCCCGGCACTGGCGCCGGGCCAGCGCGTTTTCCTTGGCGACCAGGCCAGCCGCGGCTACGCAGCGTTTCGAGCGGGCATCGCCGAACTCGTCGCCCTCCTGCCGCCGAACTCGCACGGCGCCGCCAATCCGGCCGACAAGGACCCGGTGCCGCGGCCCTTCGACAACACCTACAACAGCCCCGAGCACGACGCCTTCGTCACGCAGGTCAAGTACCAGCGCAGCGACGAGTTCTTCACCGCCAACATCGTCGAAGGCGAGGAACGGGCGCGGCTGGAGCACGCCTGGAACGACCTGCACGGGTCCTGGCCGTACCACGATGCGTACCTCGGCATGCTGCTGGATCACTACGAGGTGACCGACGGCAGCCGGAAGATCGAGGACATGACGCCGGCGCGGATCGCATCGCTGCCGACGCTGGCGCGCCCGCACGTGCGCACGCTGCGTGCCCACTACGACGCGGTCACCGCGGCCATGCGTCGGGCCGAACCGGGGCACCTGGACGACGCGATCGCGTTCGCGAGCCGCGCCTGGCGTCGGCCGGTGACGCCGGCGGAGGAGGCGCGCCTGCGCGAGTTCTACCGCACCTCGCGCCGCGAGCGGTCACTGGATCACGAAGCCGCGGTCCGTGCTCTTCTCGCGAGAGTCCTGATGTCCCCGGCATTCCTGTATCGCGTCGAGGCTGCGCCGGCACTCACCGAGACGGCGCTCACCGGCTGGGAAATGGCGAGCCGCCTGAGCTTCTTCCTGTGGTCGTCGATCCCCGACGAGGAGTTGCGTCGCGCCGCCGCCGCGGGGGAACTGCGGACCGCGAAGGGCCTCGCGGCGCAGGTCAGGCGCATGACCGCGGATCCGAAGGCGCGGCGCCTGTCCACCGAGTTCTTCGGGCAGTGGCTCGGGTTCTACGGCTTCGATACGTACGGCGGCGTGGACACCGGGCGGTTCCCGGAGTTCACCAACGAGGTGCGCGCCGCGATGTACGAGGAGGCCGTCGCGACCTTCGAGTACCTGGTGCGCCGCGACCGGCCGGTGCGCGAGATCCTGCACGGCGACTACGCGTTCCTGAACGCTCCGCTCGCGCGCTTCTACGGTCTCGACATGCCGTCGGTGACGTCGGACGCGGTGGAGCGTGTGGAGGGCGCCGGCGCAATGGGCCGCGGCGGCGCGCTGCGCCTTGGCGCGGTGCTCACCACGACCTCCGCGCCGCTCCGCACGAGCCCGGTCAAGCGCGGCGACTGGATCCTGCGCCGCATCCTGGGCACGCCGACGCCTCCGCCGCCCGCCGATGCCGGCACGCTGCCCGCCGACGACAAGAGCTTCGAAGGACAGACCCTCCGGCAGCGGCTGGCGCAGCACAAGCAGCGGCCGCAATGCGCATCGTGCCACTGGCGCATCGACCCGCTCGGCTTTCCGCTCGAGGAGTTCGACGCGGTCGGACGCGGGCGCACCGCGTATGCCGACGGCAACGCTGTGGACATCGCTGGCGAGTTCCGTGACGGCACCACCATCAACGGCAGCGAGGCGCTCCTGCAGCACCTGCGGACGAAGGAGCCACAGGTGCTGACGACGCTGGCGCGCAAGATGATCGGCTACGCGCTCGGGCGCAATCCGCAGGCGTCGGATCGACGCCTGATCGCCGACATGGTGCGGCAGGGCGGCGATGCCTCCTTCGCCGATCTCGCCGTCCGCATCGTCACCAGCCGGCAGTTCCGTCACCGGGTGGGTACGGCGACCGCGCCGTCCACCCCTGCCGCACCGTCCACCCCCGGTCCGATCACGAGCACGTCAGCGAGGGCGACCCTTCCATGAACAGCACGCGCGTCCGGTTCACGCCCACGCGGCGGCATTTCCTCCGGGGCGCCGGTGTGGCGCTCGCGTTGCCCTGGCTGGAATCGCTCCCCGCCTTCGCCGAGACTTCGGCGGGCCAGCCCGGCGTCGCCGGGGCGCCCGCCCCCGCCCGCCCCCCCGTGGGTGT
>JAEZCY010000045.1 GCA_023429845.1 Acidobacteriota bacterium | reverse complement strand
CGCGAGGCGCCGCGGCGTGGCCGGGCGCACCGGCGCGCCTCCCGCCATGATAAGAGAAGGCGTCTGGAAGGCCGAACGACGCAAGGGCTCATCGTACAATTCCGGGATGCCGGTCGTGGAGCCCGTGACCCAGAGGTACCTGGGGTCGGATTACATCGAGAAGAACCCGTCGTGGGACAGCGAGGACTCGCCCTGGAAGGCTGCTCAGGTGCATCGGGTTCTCGAGGGCAATGGCATCCGCCCGGGCAGCCTCGTCGACGTCGGGTGCGGTGCGGGCCTCGTCCTGGCTCATCTGCAGCAGTGGTATCCCTCCGCGCGTTTCGCAGGGTTCGATATCGCCCCGGCCGCCGAGCGATTCTGGGAGGTGCCGCGCAGCAGGGGCATCTCGCTGACGCTCGGCGATTTCACCACGATGGAGACCGGCCCGTTCGACGTGCTGCTCGCGCTCGACGTCCTCGAGCATCTGGCCGATCCTTACGCGTTTCTCGAACGGGTCAAGACACGCGCCACGCACTTCGTCTTCCACTTCCCTCTGGACCTGTCGGCGTTGAGCGTGCTGCGCGAGCAACCCCTGCTCCACGTGCATGACAGGGTCGGGCATCTGCACTTCTTCACCCGACGACTCGCGCTGGCACTACTTCAGGACTGCGGCTACCAGGTGATCGACGCGCGGTACACGGGGGCCGCGTTCAGCGCGCCGCAGCGAGGCCTCGCGGCACGGGTGGCACAACTGCCTCGTCGCCTCGCCGCGCTGGTGAACCGCGACTGGGGCGCTCGACTGCTCGGCGGCGAGACGTTGATCGTGCTTGCCAGGACCTGATGGCCCTGATCATCCAGGCCGCCAACATGCACACGGGCGGCGGGAGGACACTCCTGCGGAGCGTCCTGGCCGGAGTCGCGCCCGATCAGGCCTGCCGGGTGCTCGTGGATGCCAGGCTCGATCCGGCCGACGTGCCCGCGCACGTGACGGCCGAGGCCTTCCCGCCGACGCTGCGGGGCCGTTTCGCGGCCGAACGTCGACTGCAGCAGCTGGCCCAGCCGACCGATGTCGTGCTCTGCCTCGGCAACCTGCCGCCGTTGCTGCCCTCGCGCAGCCGCGTGTACGTCTACCTGGGAAACCGCTACCTCTGTGACGAACGTCCCGGGCGAGGCTTTTCGGCATTCGCACGGGCGCGCATCACGGTCGAACGCCTCTGGATACGCGCACGACTGCGTCCGGAGATGCATCTGCTCGTACAGACGCCCTCGATGCAACAGGCCGCGCGTCGATCGCTTGGCGTGGACGCGCTGGTGCGCCCCGTGCTCGCCCTGTCGGAGGCCATCACCCCGGCCACGCTCCCCGGGGACGGGACGGCCCGGTTCGTCTACCCCGCCTCCGGTGATCCGCACAAGAACCACGCGGTCATCCTCGACGCGTGGCGACTGCTGCGCGATGCGGGGTTCACGTGCGAGCTTCACCTCACCGTCAGTGAGGCGTCGCCCACCGCTGCCTCGATCGCCGACGCCCGGCGCGACGGCGTCCGCGTGGTGAACCACGGTCACCTCGGGCCGGATCAGTTGGCCGCGCTGTATGCCTCGAGCACGGCGCTGGTGTTCCCCTCGCTGTTCGAGTCGTACGGGCTGCCGCTGCTCGAAGCCCGCGCCGCGGGTCTGCCCATCGTCGCAGCCGAGCGCGACTACGTGCGCGACGTCGTGGTGCCGGCAGAGACGTTCGATCCGACGTCGCCGACCTCCATCGCGCGGGCGGTGCGCCGGTTGCTCGGCGCAGCGGAAGCGCCTGCGGACGGACTGTCGCCAGCGGCGTTCGTGGCCTGGATCAGCACGTCCGGCGCATAGGCGGGGCCACGTCGGCAACCTGGACGCCTCGGTTGCTGCGCCCTTGCGTGCGGTTGTCAGCGCCGCGACGCGGACGACGCGTGGTGGCTCGAGACAAACGTCGGGATGGCTTCCGACAACAGCCGGTGGATCTCGAGTTCGTCGGCCCGCGCGCTTGCTGCCCGCAAGCTCTCCACCATGTGCGCGAGCTGATCGCCGGCGAGCGGTGGATCGGGTTCCTGCACGCGGAAGACGTCGGTCTCCCCCACCGCCTCCACCCGGCTGCCTTCCTCCCACAGTTCCTCGGCCAGCTTCTCGCCCGGTCGCAGACCCGAGTACACCACCGGGATCTCCTTCGGGTCGTAGCCCGACAGCCGTATCAGATCGGTGGCCAGATCGACGATGCGCACGGGGTCGCCCATGTTCAGCACGAACAACTCGCCGCCCCGGGCGAGGCCCCCTGCCTTCAGCACCAGGTACACGGCCTCAGGAATGGTCATGAAGAACCGCGTCATGTCCGGGTGCGTCACCGTCACGGGCCCGCCTCGCTCTATCTGCCGGCGGAAGAACGGCACGACGCTGCCGCGGCTGCCGAGGACGTTCCCGAAACGCACGGCAAGGAACCGGCGGCCGCTGCGCCGGGCGGCGTCGCGGACGATCATCTCGGTGACGCGCTTGGTCGCGCCCATGACGCTCGACGGTTGCACCGCCTTGTCCGTCGAGATGAGGACGAAGCGCTCGACGCCGGCCGCGAGCGCCACGTCCACGAGCGTCGCGGTGCCGACGACGTTGTTGGCGACGGCTTCGGCCGGGTGCGCTTCCATCAGTGGAACGTGCTTGTGCGCCGCGGCATGGAACACGATCGACGGACGGCATTGCGCGAACACGCGTGCGAGGCCGGCGCGATCGCGGATGTCGGCGATGACGGCAGTGGCCTCGACCGACGGGTGGGCGGTGCGGATCTGGTCGGCGATCTCGAAGATGCTGTTCTCGCCGTGTCCCACCATGACCAGCGAGCGCACGCCGGCCTGCGCAATCTGACGACACAACTCGGCCCCGATGGACCCGCCTGCGCCCGTCACGAGCACGTGCTGCTCGTGGAGGTAGCGAGCGGTGTCGGGCTGCGGAAGGATCGGGCGACGGCGCAACAGATCGGCAATGTCCACGTTGCGCAGGCGGCTGACGCTCACGCCGCCATCGAGCAGTTCGAACATGCCCGGCACCGCCCGAGCGGGCAGGCCCGCCAGCCGCGCCGCCTCCACGACGCCGCGCACGACGGTGCCCGGCGCCGTTGGCATCGCAATCACGACCTCGTCCACGCGGTGCGCCTCGACAACCTCCGCCAGCTGATCGAGTCGCCCGAGGACGGGTGTCTGGTGAATGCGCTTGCCGAGCTTGGTGGGATCGTCGTCCAGGAAACCAAGAGGCACGAGACCGAGCTGCGGGTTGCGGGCGAGCTCGCGCACGACCATGGTGCCCGCTTCCCCAGCGCCGACAACCAGGATCCGCTTGACGGGCTGGCCCTCGCGGGCCGCGGCGCCGCCGGGGGCGCGCGACTCGGCGAGGACGCGCACGGCCAGACGTGCACCGGCGACCCCGAACAGCGTCAACAGCCAGTCAATTGCCGGAACGGACCGCGGGAAGGACGGGACCACCCCACCCCACACCGCGAGCAGCGTGCACAGGGTGAGCAGCACACTGCCGACGGAGACGGCCGTGAAGATGGACGACAGGTCCGACAGCGTCACGTATCGCCAGTAGCGCGCATACAGGCCGAACAGGTAGAACGTCGGCAGCTTGACCAGCGGGGCCGCGAGCAGCCCGAAACGCACGGCGGGCGCGAAGGGATGATCGGTTGCCAGCGGGGCGAACCAGTCGAGGCGCAGCACGAACGCGCCGGCCATGGCCAGGGGCACGATGATGGCGTCTGCCACCAGGATGTAGCGGTTACGCATCGGAACCGACCCTCACTGCACCGCTGCGCGCCTCGACCCGGGTGACCACCACCGCCAGGCCGGTGCCCGCGAGCACCACCAGGAACACCATCGCGCGGGCCAGCGACACTGGTCCAGTCAACACCGTCACCGCACAGGCGAGCCCCAGTACCGCCAGCGCGATGTAGACCATCGCCGTCGCACGGTGACTCCCGCCCCGCACGACCAGCCGCTGGTACAAGTGCGAACGATGCGCCTCCCAGACTCGCTCACCGCGCAGGGCGCGACGACAGAGCGTCAGGAGCGCGTCGAAGACGAACGGCCAGACGAGCAGGATCGACGGAATCCAGAGAGGTTCGCCGCCGAGCGCCCAGGGCACGGTGGCGAGAAGGTACCCGAGAGTCGCGCTGCCAGCGTCTCCCATGAAGATGCGCGCCGGCGACCAGTTGTGCACCAGGAAACCGGCACTCGTCCCCGCAAGCAGCGCGCCGGCTATCGTCAGCGTCGGCGTCGCCGTGAGCAACCCGAGCACAGCCCAGCCGAGGCCCGCCGTGCCCGCCTGCCCGCCCGCGATACCGTCGATGCCGTCCATGAAGTTGAA
>JAEZCY010000248.1 GCA_023429845.1 Acidobacteriota bacterium | reverse complement strand
ACCAACCAACCGGGGGGCCGGGGGGGCCCCCCCCGCCCCCCCCTTTCGTTTCACGCGGGCTGCCTCTATACCCCGATGACGCTCGTCAACTCCTTGACGGCAGCTGCGGACTTGTCGAGCGCGGCCTTCTCGTCGGACGACAGCGTGATCTCGATGATCTGCTCGACGCCCTTGGCGCCGAGCTTGACCGGCACGCCGAGGAACTGATCGTTGACGCCGTATTCGCCGGTCAGGAACACCGAGCAAGGCTCGATCAGCTTCTTGTCCTTCAGAATCGCCTCCACCATCCGCGCCGACGACTGACCGGGCGCGTACCAGGCGCTGGTGCCCACCAGCTTCGTGATCTCGGCGCCGCCGTTGGCCGTGCGGTCGCAGATCGCCTTGATCCGCTCCTCCGGCAGCAGCTCCGTGATCGGGATGCCGGCCACGGTCGAGTAGCGCGGCAGCGGCACCATCGTGTCGCCGTGCCCGCCGAGCACGAACGCATGCACGTTCTCCACCGATACATTCAGCTCGGTGGCGATGAACGCACGCATGCGCGCCGAGTCGAGCACGCCCGCCATGCCGATCACGCGCTCGCGCGGCAACCCGCTCAGGCGATACACGGCCTGCGCCATCGCGTCGAGCGGATTGGCGACGACGATGATGATGGCGTCGGGCGAGTGCTGCATGACGTTGGTGGTGACGTCCTGCATGATCTTGTAATTGACCGACAACAGGTCGTCCCGGCTCATGCCGGACTTGCGCGGCACGCCGGACGTGATGACGACCACGTCGGACCCGGCCGACAGCGCGTAGTCGCTGCCGCCGACGACGCGGGTGTCGCTCCCCTCGACCGGGCACGACTGCAGGATGTCGAGGGCGATGCCCTGGGCCTTGGTATCGGCGATGTCGATGATCACGACATCGGCGAGTTCGCGGTTGGCGACCGAACGCGCCACGGTGGCGCCGACGTTGCCGGCTCCACCGACGACCGTCACTTTGCGGTTCATGTTCCTGGCTCCTGGACGGCCTTCGGCATTCGGCCGTCGGCCTTCGTAAGACGTACGCGAGAACACCGCCGGGAGAGCCCGGCGGCTACGACTGATCGCGGGTCGGGCGTCGGGCCCGGGGATTGGAAACTCGGGCGCTTCCCCGAAGCCCGAGGTCCGAGCCCCGACTTCCGGCAAGTCGGCAACGCCGACTCACATATGGCTGATGACGGCGTCGGCAAACTTCGAGCACGACACCTCGGAGGCGCCCTCGATGAGGCGCGCGAGGTCGTAGGTCACGGTCTTGGACGCGATGCTGTCCTCGATGCCCTTGACGATCCGATCGGCGGCCTCGTGCCACCCCATGTACCGGAACATCATCTCGCCCGAGAGGATCACCGACCCGGGATTGACCTTGTCCAGGTTGGCGTACTTGGGCGCGGTGCCGTGCGTGGCCTCGAAGACGGCGTGGCCGGTGACGTAATTGATGTTGCCGCCCGGCGCGATGCCGATGCCGCCCACCTGTGCCGCCAGCGCATCGGAGATGTAATCGCCATTGAGGTTGAGCGTGGCGATGACGTCGTACTCGGCAGGGCGCGTGAGGATCTGCTGGAGGAACGCGTCGGCGATCGCGTCCTTGACCACGAGGCCGCCCGGCAGCTTGCACCACGGCCCGCCGTCGAACTCGACGGCGGAGAACTCACGCTTGGCCAGTTCGTAGCCCCAGTCACGGAAGGCGCCTTCCGTGAACTTCATGATGTTGCCCTTGTGGACCAGCGTCAGGCTCTTGCGCTTGTTGGCAATCGCATACTCGATCGCGGCGCGGACGAGACGCTCGGTGCCCTCACGCGATACCGGCTTGATGCCGAGGCCCACCGAGTCGGGGAAGCGAATCTTGGCGAAGGCTTTCGGGAACGCCGACTTCAGCAGCTCCTTGGCCCTGGCCACGTCCTCGGTGCCCTCGGCAAACTCGATGCCCGCGTAGATATCCTCGGTGTTCTCGCGGAAGATCACCATGTCCACGAGATCGGGCCGCTTGACTGGCGTCTCCATGCCGCTGAAATAGCGCACGGGACGCAGGCACGTGTAGAGATCCAGCTCCTGTCGCAACGCGACGTTCAGCGATCGGATCCCACCACCCACCGGCGTCGTCAAGGGTCCCTTGATGCCGACGAGATACTCGCGGAAGGCGGTCAGCGTGTCGGCGGGCAGCCACTCGCCCTGCGCGTTGAAGGCCTTCTCACCCGCCAGCACTTCGAACCACACAATCTGGCGCGAGCCGCCGTATGCCTTCTGCACGGCCGCATCGAACACGCGCACGCTGGCGCGCCAGATGTCGGGACCGGTGCCGTCACCCTCGATGAAGGGGATGATCGGGCGGTCGGGGACGCTGAGTCCCTGCGCGGTCTTGGTGATCGGGCTGCCGCCTGCGGGCACGGCCGGGGTGAAATCTGCCATCGGGTTCCTCCGTGGGGTGCCGCGGCGCCGGGGCGCGCGGCGGGTGTGGACCGGCATTGTCGCGCTTCGGCGCGGCGCGGGCAAAGGCGCGAGGGTGGTGGGGCGTGTGCGGGGG
>JAEZCY010000208.1 GCA_023429845.1 Acidobacteriota bacterium | reverse complement strand
GTACTGCTCGCTGGCGTGGCCGAGCTCGAGCATCTCGCCAAGCACGGCCACATGGCGTCCGCTCGTGCCGACGAGCGTCTCCAGGGCCAGCGTCAGCGCCGTCGGGCTCGAGTTGTAGGCGTCGTCGATCACGACCCATTCACCGGGCGCGCGGAGGATCTCGCCGCGGTGCGCCGCTGGCGACAGGCCGCCGATGGCCTCGACGATGTCGCGGGCCGGCACACCGGCGTGGAACGCCACGGCCGATGCCGCGGCGATGTTGGCAAGGTTCGGAGTGCCAAGCAGGCGCGTTTCGATGGCGTGCGCGTCTCCACGCAGCGACAGCGTCGCGGTGGTGCCGTGGAACCCCTGGGGCCGCGCCTGGGCGATGGCGACGTCGGCGGCCACGTCCACGCCGAAGGTAATCACCTGGCCCGGGAACGCCCCGACGCGCGCCATGACGCGCGGGTCGCCGGCATTGGCCACGAACACGTCGTCTGCCGTGGCGCCCTCGAGGATCTCCGCCTTGGCCTGGGCGATCTCCTCCACTGACGCGAACGCGCCGAGGTGCGCCTCGCCGACATTGGTCCACACGCGCACCTGTGGCTCGGCGATCGCCACGAGACGGCTGATCTCGCCGAAGCCGCTCATCCCGAGTTCCACCACCGCCATCTGCGGCGCGGTGTGCAGTTCGAACAGCGACAACGGCAGGCCGAGATGGTTGTTGAGGTTGCCGCGATTGCGGAACGTGGTGAACCGGCGCCCCAGGAGCGTCGCCGCAATCTCCTTCGTCGTCGTCTTGCCGGCGCTGCCCGTGATCGCGACCACCGACGTTGCCGCTCGGCGACGGATGACGTGCGCCGCGGCCTGCAGCCCGTGCAGCGTATCGGTGACGACGATGGCCGGGACGAGGGTGGACGTGAGTGCGCCCACGTCGCTGACCGCCACCGCGCCGGCGCCGCGCGAGATCGCCTCGGCGACGAACGCATGACCGTCGAAGCGCGGGCCGCGGATCGCCACGAACAGGTCGCCGGGTGCGAGAGTGCGCGTGTCGATCGATACGGTCGGCAGCGGGCGGGCGGCAGGTCCGTGGTGCAGCACGCCGCCGAAGGCGTCGGCCATCTCCTGCGCGGTGAGCGCGAATGGTTGCGGCATCAGCGCGAGCTCCCCTGCCGCCGCCGCAGTGCAGCACGCGAGACCCTGGCGTCATCGAAGGGCAGCACCCGCTCGCCGATCGTCTGGGTGGACTCGTGTCCCTTGCCCGCCACGACCACGACGTCGCCGGGCTCGGCCTCGAGCACGGCCTGCGTGATCGCCTCGTCCCGGTCCACGACGGCGCGCCACGGAGTGGACTGCACGGCCGCGACGCTCTGTCCCTGGTGACGCGACGGACGCTCCGGCGGCACGAGACCACGCTTGATGTCGTCGATGATCGCCGAGGGGTCCTCCGAACGAGGATTGTCGGAAGTGAGCACCACGAGGTCGCTCAGCCGCGCCGCCACCGCACCCATCAGCGGACGCTTCGTGCGATCCCGATCGCCGCCGCAACCGAAGACGGTGACGATGCGGTGGGGCGCCAGCGCGCGAACGGTCTCCAGCAGGTTCTTCAGCGCATCGTCGGTGTGCGCGTAGTCGACGATCACCGAGACGTCGTCCTGTGGTCCCGAGACGAGTTCGAACCGGCCGGGCACGGCGGGCGCGTTCGCGAAGCCTTCAGCGATGGCATCGAGCGGGATGTCCAGCGCGACGCACACAGCCACCACGCCGAGTGCGTTGTAGGCGTTCGGCCGCCCCGGCAGGCGCATGCGGAGGTGGAGCGGACCGGCGGGCGTGCGCAGTTCCGCTTCGATGCCCGACAGCGTCATCGTCAACGACGCGGGCCACACGTCGGCCTCGCGCGACAATGCGTAGGTCACCGGCCGGCCTACGACGTCCACCAGGCGGTCGCCCCTGGGGTCATCGAGATTGATTGCGGCGGGCGCCTCCGGCGGCAGCATCTCGAACAGACGACGCTTCGCGGCGAAGTACGTCTCCATGTCGCCGTGGTAATCGAGATGGTCGCGCGTCAGGTTGGTGAAGATGGCCGCGGCGAAGCGCGTGAACGCCACGCGCTCGAGGTCGAGCGCGTGCGAGGACACCTCCATCGCGCAGGCGACGCAACCCGTGTCCACCATCTCGCGCAGCAGCCGCTGCAGGTCCGGCGCCTCGGGCGTGGTTCTGGCCGCCGGACGCTCGGTGTCGCCGACGCGGTATCCGGTGGTGCCGATGCGTCCGCTCTTCCAGCCTGCCGCCCGGAAGACACCTTCGAGCAGGTATGCGGACGTCGTCTTGCCATTGGTGCCGGTGACGCCGACCAACGTGAGCTGCTCACTCGGATACCCGTGGTGCACCGCACCGCAGGCAGCAAGCGCCACCCGACCATGTTCGGCAACGATCCAGGGCACCGCAACGGCACTGTCGGCGGCGCGCTCCGCCACCCCCGCGATCGCGCCCTTCTCGATCGCCTGCTGCGCGAACGCCGCGCCGTCCTTCTGCGCGCCGTGGAGCGCCACGAACACGGCGCCCGGCACGACCGCGCGCGAGTCGTAGGCAATCGCCGTGACGTCGCGGGTGCCGGCCTGACCCAGGTCGGGCACCTGCAGTGGCGTGAGGCGTCCGACTTCTTCGGTCAGCGCCGCGAGCGTGCGGGGCATCAGCGTTCGCCCCCGGCGGCCGTGTCGATCTCCGGGAACGGTTCCAGCTCGATGCGGCACACGCCGCCCTCGCCTACCGGCGTGCCTGCGGGTACGCTCTGGCGCGCGACGAATCCCTGTCCGCGCAACCGCGGCTCCCAGCCGAGGTCGACGAGCGTGCGCACCGCGTCGCGCGCGCTGAGGCCGGTGAGGTCGGGCAGCACCGAACCCGGATCGACCGCGGCCTGCGGCGGGTCGCGCCGCACATCGACCACCGGCGTGAACGCGGGGCCGTCGCTACGGCGCGCGACGACGATCGGCGGCTGTCGGTTCACGTTGGGAGGAATGGCGAGATGGCGCAGGGTGGCGTCGGCGATGCGCTGGAACACCGGCGCAGCCACCGCCCCGCCGTAGTAGCCCTTCCGCTTCGGCGCGTCGATCACCACGATCATGGCCACCGCGGGATTGCGCGAGGGGAAGAAGCCGGCGGTGGACGCCATGTACTCCATCAGGTAGCCGCGTCCGCCCTCGTTCAGCTTCCGCGCGGTGCCCGTCTTGGCGGCCAGGGTGTAGCCGGCGATGCGTGCCGCCTTCGCCGTGCCTTCCTCGACGACCGTCTCCATCATCGCCGTCAGGCGCGCGGCCGTCTTGGGCGCGATGGCCCGGCGCACCACTTCGCGGGGCGTCACGGTCCTGGCGCCGCCCGCGACCTTGGCGCGCACGATCCGCGGCTTGAGCAGCTCGCCGCCGTTGGCGATGGCGGCCATCGCGGCAGCCATCTGCAACGGCGTCACGGCCACCGTGTAGCCGATGGCGACGCGCGCGAGGTCGTGCTCCTTGATGGCCTGCAGCGGCATGACGATGCCGCCACTCTCTGCAGGGAAGTCGCGCGTGGCACGGACGCCGAAGCCGAAGCGACGCACGTAGCGCATCAGCCGCTCGGTGCCCAGACGGTTGACGGCAACGCGTGCCGTCCCGCAGTTGCTCGACTTGGCGAACACCTTCTCGAACGACACCACGCCGACCTGGTGCACGTCCGTGATCGGTCGCGCACTCCCGAACCGGCACGGCATCGTCGCGTCCACGATGTCGCTCGGCCGGATCACGTCTTCTTCGAGCGCAGCGGCGGCGGTGATCGTCTTGAAGGTCGAGCCCGGCTCGTAGATCGTCTCGACCGCCCGATTGACGCGCGAGTGCCGGTCGACGGCGATCGTGTCGTTCGGATTGAAGTGCGGCTCGCTGACCAGCGCCAGGATCTCGCCGGTGTGCGGATCCATCATCACGACGGTGCCGCCGAGCGCGCCGTGCTCGGCAACGGCAGCGCGCAACTCGCGTTCCGCGATGTACTGCAGCCGCGCGTCGATCGTGAGCTCGAGCACCGCACCGGCGCTCGGCGCCTCGCGCACGCTGGTGGCGAGCACGCGTCGCTGGGCGTCGTGCTGCACGATCAGCGTGCCGCCCGTGCCGGAAATCGCCTCGTCGTGCACCAGCTCGAGTCCGCCCACGCCGCTGTTCTTCGCGTCCACGAACCCGAGGACGTTCGCGGCGAGATCGCGATTGGGGTAGTAGCGCCGGCTTTCCTTGAGGAAGCCCACGCCTTCGAGCCCGAGCGCCTGCACCCGCTGCGCTTCCGACGGCGTGGCCCGCTTCCGGATGTAGACGAAGTCCTTCTTGCCCTCGAGGCGCTTCTCGATGCTCTCGCGCACGTCGTCGCTGCACCGCGTCAACGCCGCGCAGACGCGCGCCGCCAGATCGGCGAAGCCGACCGCGGGATCGAGGTCCTTGGGCACCACCGACAGCGTGCCCGTCCGACCGCCGCGCCCCTTGTCGAGGACGAGGCCCGGCTGGCCCAGCGCCGCGATGTCGGCCACCTCGACCTCCGAGAGGCGTCCGACAACGGGCGCCCTGCCTCGTCGGCTGTCGAGGCGCTGCGCGAGCGACATCCGCTCCTCGGCATCGCAACCGTCGAGCACGCCGCACAGCTGCGACGCCGTCTCTTCCGGGTCGTGCACGTCGCTCGGCACCGCGTAGATGACGTCGCCGTCCACGCTGTAGGCGAGCACGCGTCCGTGACGGTCGAGGATCTGGCCCCGTCGCGGGTTGAGGTCGATGGTCTGGCTCTGCTGACTCTCGGCGCGGGCGACGAGGGCGTCGTGCTGCATCACCTGCAGGTACACGAGTCGCGCGACGATCCCGGTGGCCCACAGGAGCATCAGGACCATGGCCACCGTCACGCGTGAGCGCACGACCGGACGCCAGTCGATCTCGACCATGTCGGCGTCCTGCCCGGCGCGCTGCGCGTCGCGCATGACGCGCGGGTTGTTCAGCGCGGCCGCGGAGGCATCGAGGCCAGAGAGCAGATCCGTGACGTCCTCCCCGGGCCGGCTCACCGCGAGGCCACCACGGAACGCGTCGGCGACGGTGCCGCCGTCACGCGCTCGAGCACGGCCGACGTCTCGCGCGTCGGCGCCTTCATCTTCAACTGGCCCGTTGCGATGGCCGCGACACGGGCCGGAGCCACGAGGCTCGCCCTCTCGAGTGTGAGGTGGCGACGCGACTCGGTGATCTCGCGAATCTGGGTCTGCAGCGTCGCCGCCTGGCGCTCGAGGCGCCTGGCGTCGTGGTGCTGCCACGCGGCGAACAGCACGGCCACCAGGACGATGGCTCCGCCGAGGACGGTGCGCAGCAGGTCACGCTGGCGCGCATGATCGACCTCGCGCACGATGGTGCGGTTCTGCACCTGCTTGCGGACGACGAAATCGTGGTCCACGTCAGGCCAGCCTTTCGGCGACGCGCAACTTCGCGCTGCGAGCCCTGGGATTGCGTGCGATCTCCTCCTCGCTCGCCTCGACCGGCCGACGGGTGAGCAGCGATACCACCGGTTCGGGCGCCTGCGCCAGCGCACGGAACGTGTGCTTGACGATGCGGTCCTCGAGCGAGTGGAAGGCGATGATGGCGATCCGGGCGCCGGCGAGCAGGCGGCTCACGGCCAGGCGGATGAAGGCGTCGAGGCCGTCCAGCTCGCGATTGACCCAGATGCGAAGCGCCTGGAACGTACGCGTGGCCGGGTCGATGCGCTGCCATCCGCGCGAAGGCACGGCACGGCGGACCACTGCCGCGAGCTGCCCGGTGGTGTCGAGCGGACCGGCCTCGCGGGCGCGCACGATACCCCTGGCGATACGGCGCGAGAAGCGTTCCTCGCCGTACTGGTAGATGATGTCGGCAAGCGCGGCCTCATCCACCGTTTGCAGCATCTGTGCGGCGGTGAGACCGTTGTCGCGGTCCATGCGCATGTCGAGCGGCGCGTCGGCGCGGAAGCTGAACCCGCGCTCGGCATCGTCCAACTGCATGGAGGAGACGCCGAGATCGGCGAGGACGCCGCCGTCCACATGTGTCAGGCCGCGGGCGTCCAGTGCGTCTCCGAGGCTGCGGTAGTCGGCATGGACGACGTCCAGGCGGTCGGAGTAGCCGGCAAGGTTCGTCGTGGCCAGCTCGATGGCGGCGCGGTCACGGTCGAAGGCCAGCACGCGCGAGGCGCCTGCGTCGAGCAGGGCGCGCGCGTGGCCGCCTGCCCCGAGGGTGCAGTCGACGAATAGCCCGCCGCGCGCGGGCGCCAGGTAGCTGATGACCTCCGCGATGAGTACCGGTGCGTGCATGACGCCTCAGATCCCCAGAGCGGCGAGGTCGGCGAGGTGAAGGTCGTTCAGGCCGTCGCTCTGGACCTTCGACCGCAGGCGATCGCTGTTCCAGATGTCGAGGTATGTCTGCATGCCGAGCACGTCCACCTCGGCGGACGCGCCCGCAGCTTCGCGGAGCGGGGGTGGGATGACGACCCTTCCCTGGGTGTCGAACTCGGCAAGCTGTCCCCAGTAGGAGGTGGTCATCTCGAAAGCCTTGCGTGCGGTGTGGAGCTGCGGAAGGCTGCGAAGCTTCTCCTCTACTCCCTCCCAGACCTTGAGGGGATAGAGACGGACGAATTCCCCGGTGGGAGACAGGCTCGTCAAATACAGCGCGGGCCCGTACTCCGCTTCGATGAGCGCTCGAAATGCGCTGGGCACCTTGAGGCGCCCCTTGTCATCAATCCTTGTTGGAATGCGGCCGCGAAGCACCACACATCTCCACTTTGGTCCACTTTGGTCCACGGCGAGAATAGGCAACCCCATACCGGGAGTCAACCGAAACTTCTGACCAGTAAGGACTTCGCCTTCGCTTCGCTGAAAATGGCATGCTAGGATGGCCGCCGCTTGGCTCCGACGGTCGTCGTCTGCGAAGCGCAGGTGCCCTTCGTGCGGGGTGGGGCCGAGGCGCTGGTTCGCGAGCTGGTTTGCCAGCTGGAAGCCCACGGCTGTCTCGTGGAACGGGTCAGTGTTCCCTTCAAGTGGTACCCCAAGAAGGAGTTGATGGCGCACGCGGCTGCCTGGCGGCTGCTCGACCTGAGCGAGAGCTGCGGCCGGCCCATCGACCTCGTCATCCCCACGAAGTTCCCCGCGTACTGCGTGCGGCACCCGCACAAGGTGACGTGGCTGATGCACCAGTACCGGGCCGCATACGACTTGTGCGGCACCGAGTACGCGGATTTCGACCATCGCGAGGAAGACACCGCCGTCCGGGAGCGGCTGCGGACGCTCGACAGCCAGATGCTGGGCGAGTGCGCCGCCGTCTACACGATTTCCCGCACGACGTCGGACCGGCTCTCGCGCTTCAACGGCGTGCCGTCGAGCCCGCTGTACCACCCGTCACCCCTGGCCCCCTTGCTCAGGCCGGGGCCGTACGGTGATTACTTCCTCTCGGTGGGGCGGCTCGAGACCGTCAAGCGCGTAGACCTGGCGATCGAAGCCATGGCGCACGTGCCCCGGCCGATGCGCCTGCTGATCGTCGGCGACGGCACGTTCCGTCACGGTCTGGAACGCCGGATTGATCAGCTCGGGCTCGGCGACCGTGTGTCTTTGCTGGGCGCCGTGGACGAGCGGGCGCTCGTGGAGCTCTATGCTGGCGCGCGGGGGGTGGTGTTTGCGCCGTTCGACGAGGACTACGGCTACGTGACGCTCGAGGCCTTCGAGGCACGCAAGCCCGTCGTGACGGCAACCGACAGCGGCGGCGTCCTCGAGTTCGTCCGCCACGACGTCAACGGCCTCGTCTGCCCGCCCGTCGCCGCGGCCGTCGGCGCCGCGCTGGCCGACCTCGCGGCGCATCCCGCGCGTGCGGCGGCGCTCGGGGAGGCGGGGTACGATAGCACCCGCGCGATCACATGGGACGGGGTCGTCGCCGCGCTCACCGCCGGACTGGCGCGACGCGAGGATCCGCCCGTCGCCTGACAGCCGTGGCCGCGCCCGATACCGTCTCCATCCTCATTCCTGCGTACAACGAAGGCCCGGTGGTCGGCGAGGTGATCCATGCGTTGCGGGCCGCGGCGCCGTGGCACGAGATTCTGCTCGTGGACGATGGGTCGTCGGACGAGACCGGGCGCCATGCCGCGGAGGCCGGCGCCGTCGTGCTTCGCCATCCGCACAACAAGGGCAACGGCGCGGCCGTGAAGACCGGCATCCGTGCCGCCACCGGGGAGTACATCCTCGTCGTGGACGGCGACGGGCAGCACAAGCCCGAGGATGCGCGGCGGATCGCCGACCTGCTCGGCGAGTACGACCTGGTGGTCGGCGCGCGTGCCGGTCATACGCAGGCCACGGGCGTGCGACGCGTCGGCAACGGCCTGCTCAATGCGTTTGCCACGTACATGACGGGCCGGCAGATCCCCGATCTCACCTCCGGGTTCCGCGGCGCCCGACGCACGGTCCTGCGCGAACTCCTCCACCTGATCCCGAACGGCTTCTCGACGCCGACGACAACGACGCTCGCCTGCATCAAGTCCGGTTACAGCGTGCGCTTCCTGCCCGTCGAGGCCCGCCAGCGCACCGGAACCTCCAAGATCCGCCTGGCGCGCGACGGCACGAAGTTCCTGCTGATCATCCTGAAGATCGTCACGATCTACAGCCCGATGAAGATCTTCCTGCCGGTGAGCGTCGGCGCGTTCCTCGTGGGCGTGCTCTACGGCATCTGGACGGTCGTCGTGTCGGGCCGCATCGCCAACGGCTCGGTGCTGCTGCTGATGTTTGCCGTGATCGTCTTCCTCGTGGGGCTCGTGTCCGAGCAGATCGCCTCGCTCCGCTTCGAGGGACGCACATGAACGCGGCACCACGCGTGCTCGTCGTCACGCCCACGTACAACGAACGCGACAACCTGCCCGTGCTGGTGCGCCAGGTCCTCGCGCGCGGCCCTGAGTTCTCCGTGCTCGTCGTCGACGATGCCTCGCCGGACGGCACGGGGCAGGTGGCCGACGGGCTCGTCGCCGAGTTCCCGGGCCGCGTGCACGTGCTGCACAGGACGGGCAAGCGTGGCCTGGGACGTTCCTATGTGGACGCGCTCTCCCGTGCGGTGGACATGGACGTGGACGTGGTGTGCCAGATGGACGCCGACTTCTCGCACGACCCGCAGTACCTGCCCGATCTCGTGCGCGCGGTCGTGCACGGCGGCCACGATCTGGTGATTGGCTCGCGCTACTTGAACGGCGTCAGCGTGGTGAACTGGCCGCTGAGCCGGCTGATCCTCAGCACGTTCGCGAACCGGTACGTCCGGGCCATCACCGGGCTGCCGGCGCGCGACTGCACCAGCGGCTATCGCTGCTGGCGGCGCGAGGCACTCGCACGCCTGCCGTTGCGACAGTTCGTGAGCGATGGCTACGCCTTCCTCGTGGAGATGCTGTACGAGGCCATGGGCCGTGGCTGCCGCATCGGCGAGGTGCCGATCATCTACGTGGAACGCCGCGAAGGGCAGTCCAAGATGTCGCGGGGGGTGATCTTCGAGTCGATTTTCGTGCCGTGGCGGCTCGTGCTGCGGCATCCCGGCTGGCGGGGTCGCCGTGCCTGATGTGCTAGTGTTGCCTGCTCGGGTATGACAGAGTCCCCTGCCAGAACACCCGCCGGCCTGAGCATCTTCTTCCCGGCCTACAACGACAGCGGCACGATCGCCAGCATGGTGGTCTCGGCGCTGCTCGCGGCGCGTGCGCTGACGCCCGACCACGAGGTGATCGTCGTCAACGACGGCAGTCGCGACGGCACCCCGCAGATCCTGGACGAACTGGCTCGCCTGTACCCGCAGGTGCGCATCGTGCACCACGAGAAGAATCGCGGGTATGGCGGCGCGCTGCGCAGCGGCTTTGCGGCGGCGTCCAAGGAGTACGTGTTCTACACCGACGGCGACGCCCAGTACGACCCGGCCGAAGTGGCGCTGCTGTGGGCCCGGCTCGGCCCCGACGTCGATCTCGTCAACGGCTACAAGATCGCCCGGTCGGACCCGTTTCACCGCATCGTCATCGGCCGGCTGTACCACCACACGGTCAAGCGGCTGTTCGGGCTCGGCGTGCGCGACGTGGACTGCGACTTCCGGTTGATGCGTCGTTCCATCTTCGACACGGTGACGCTCACGAAGAACAGCGGCGTCATCTGCCTCGAGATGATGAAGAAGATCACCGACGCGGGGTTCCGCATCGCGGAAGTGCCGGTCCACCACTACCACCGCGCGTACGGCCGGTCGCAGTTCTTCAACTTCAGCCGCATCTTCCGCACCGGTGTGGACGTGCTGCGGCTCTGGTACGTGCTCGTCGTGCGCAAGGAACACATGCACGCGCAGAGCGCCTCGCGCGCCCAGGCCAAGGGATGAGCGACTATCGGGCGTTCTACCGCGGGCGCCGCGTGATGATCACCGGCGGGCTGGGGTTCATCGGCAGCAACCTGGCGCACCAGCTCGTGGAACTCGGTGCCGACGTCCTGCTGGTGGACTCGCTGATCCCCGACTACGGGGGGTCGCTCGAGAACATCCGCGGCATCGAAGAACGCCTGCGCGTCAACATCGCCGACATCAGGCAACAGACGACGATGGACTGCCTGGTGCAGGGACGCGAGGTAATCTTCAACCTCGCCGGGCAGGTGAGCCACATCGACTCGATGCGCGATCCGTACACGGATCTCGAGATCAACTGCCGCAGCCAGATGACCGTGCTCGAGGCCTGCCGGCGCAACAACCCGGCCGTGAAAGTGGTGTTCGCGGGCACGCGGCAGATCTACGGCAAGCCGGACTACCTGCCCGTGGACGAGAACCACCTCGTGCGGCCAACCGACATCAACGGCATCAACAAGGCCGCCGGCGAGCAATACCACCTGGTCTACAACAACGTGTTCGGCGTGCGCGCGTGCTCGCTGCGGTTGACGAACATCTACGGACCGCGCCAGCTCGTGAAGCACAACCGCCAGGGCTTCATCGGCTGGTTCATCCGCCGCATCGTCGAAGACCAGGAGATCGAGATCTTCGGCGACGGCTCGCAGATGCGCGACTTCGTGTACGTGGACGACGCCTGCGACGCATTCCTGCGGGCGGGCGTGCACGACGCCTGCAACGGGCAGGCGTTCAACGTCGGCGGCCTCGAGCCGATCGCGCATCGCGAACTGGTGCAGCTGATGATCGAGGTGGCCAAGTCGGGACGATGCCGCTTCGTGGAATGGCCCGCGGAGAAGAAGGCCATCGACATCGGCAGCTTCTACGCCGACTCCAGCCGCTTCCGCACGACCACCGACTGGTTACCGCGAACCTCGCTGCGCGACGGCCTGGCGACGACCATCGCGTTCTATCGCGAACATCTCCCCCTCTACCTCCGATGACAGCCGGCGACGTGCGCGTGCCGTTCCTCTCCCTGCGGCCCGGCGAGGACGCCGCTGCGCTGCGCGCGGCGGTCAACCGGGTGATCGACAGCGGCTGGTTCATCCTCGGCCCGGAGCTCGAGGAGTTCGAGTCGGAGTTCGCCGCCGCCGCGGGCGCGGCGCACGCGGTCGGCGTGAACACGGGCACAGACGCCATCGCGCTGCTGCTGCGCGGCCTCGGCATCGGCCCCGGCGACGAAGTGATCACGGCGCCGCTCACGGCCGCCTACAGCGCGCTGGCCGTGATGATGGCGGGCGCGCGCCCGGTGCTGGCCGACATCGACCCGGAGCGACACACCATCGACCCGTCGCAGGTCGAGGCGGCGATCACGTCGAGGACGGCCGCGATCATGCCGGTCCACCTGTACGGACAGGCGGCCGACATGACGGCGCTGCAGACGATCGCCGGCCGACACGGCCTCGCGCTCGTCGAGGACGCGGCGCAGGCGCACCTGGCGACGTGCGAGGGACGGCCCGTCGGCGGATTCGGGTCAGGCGCCGCGTTCAGCTTCTACCCGACGAAGAACCTCGGCGCGCTCGGCGATGCAGGCGCCATCACGACAGACGACGCGGCGCTCGCCGCCCGTTTGAAGCGGCTGCGCAATGGCGGGCAGAGCACGCAGTACCAGCACGACGAGTTCGGCGTGAACTCGCGCCTTGATGAGCTGCAAGCGGCGGTCCTCCGCGAGCGGCTCGCCCGCCTGCCCCGCTGGACCGCGCAGCGCCGGACCCTCGCCGCCCGGTATCGTGAGCGGCTGCAGGGCGGACCGGTGCACGTGCCTCGGGAGTTCGACGCGGGCCACGTCTACCACCTGTTCGTCGTCCGCACTCCCGAGCGTGATGCCTTCCGTGCACACATGACCGCCTGCGGCGTGCAGACGCTCGTGCACTACCCCAGGTCGCTCACTCGTCAGCCGGCCCTGGCCCCCGAGTCGCCCGCCGAGTGCCCGGCAGCCGACCGCGCGGCCGCCGAGGTGTGCTCGCTGCCTCTCTACCCGTCGCTGACGACCGACGAGGTGGACCTGGTTTGCGACGCCGTGTTGGCGTTTCGCGGCTGAGGCGCCTCGCGCCGCCGACGGCCGAACGAACCCGGACGTCCTATACTGGTCGTTCGCGTGGACAGCCCGTCGGATTGGTGGCGGGTCGTCGCGCGCGTGCCCCCAGGTGTTGCCATGGCTCGACGCATCCTGCTTGCCGCTGCCGTCCTGCTCGTCACCGCACTGCCAGCGGCGGCGCAGTCGATCTCGCTGACGTTGCGCGACGGCCGCGTCACCCTCATCACGCAGAACGCCACCCCTGCGGCAATCCTCGCCGAGTGGGCGCGGCAGGGGCAGGTCCGCGTCGTGGACGGCGAGCGTGTCCCCGGCACACCACTGACTCTGCAGCTCCAGGACGTGACCGAACGCGAGGCGCTCGACATCGTGCTGCGCGGCGCCGCCGGCTACATCGCCGCCCCGCGCGCCCAGCGGTCTGCACATCTGTCGCAGTTCGATCGAGTGCTGGTGATGCCGACGTCTCCAGGTGCGAGCAGCGCCCGCGCCGCCGCCACGACCGCGACCAGTCGGCCCGCCATGCCGGTGACGCCGCAGCCCGCGGTCGTCGAACACGACGTCACGCAGGAAGCCGAACAGATGGCCGCGGCGCCCGACGAGGAACAGGCGGTTGCGGAGCAGGGCGCTGCAGAGCAGCCCGCGTCGTCCACGAACTTCGATTATGCCAACCCGCAGCGCTATTTCGCCGCGCGTCAGGCCGAGCAGAACGCCGCGGGAGCGGGTGTCGGCGTAGCGCCGGAGCAGCCGGCGCAGGCCGCTCAGGGAGACGAGCCCGCGCAGCCGGCCGCCAGCCCGTTCGGCGTCGCCGGCGCAACCCGCAGCACGCCCGGGATGCTGCCGTCGCCACCGCAGCAGAACGGCGCCAGCGGCAACACGCCGGTGAATCCCTACGGGCTGCCTGCCAATCAGTCCCCGGGCTCGCAGCCAGCACCCGCCGGTGGTGAACCCGACCGCGCCAAGTACATCAACCCGTATGCCCCGACGCCCCCGCGACCCTGAGGGCGTCCGGCGTGAGGGGCGGCGCACAGCCGCCGCCAACCCGGAACCGTCGTGACCAACGAACACACGCTCGCCGCGCGCGTCGATGCCGACCTCGCCACCGCGCTCCGCGCCCGTGAGCAGGAGACGCTCGACACGCTGCGCATGCTCAAGACCGCACTGACCAACAAGCGCGTCGAGCTCACGCGCGACCTCGACGACCGCGAGAGCCTGCAGGTCGTGACGTCGCTCGTGAAACAGCGCAAGGACAGCGCGGGTCAGTTCGCAGCCGCAGGGCGCGCCGAGCTCTCCGAAAAGGAGAAGCGCGAGGCCGTGATCCTCGAGCGCTACCTGCCGGCAGCCCTGGACGAGACGGCGCTGTTTGCCCTCATCGATGCCGCCGTGGCCGAAAGTGGCGCGGCCGGCCCCCGCGACATGGGCAAGGTGATGAAGGTGCTGATGCCGAAACTGGCCGGACAGGTCGTGGACGGCAAGGCCGTGAACGACCGCGTACGCGCCCGGCTCGCTGGCGCCTGACCGGCGTCATCCCAACCGTGGAGACACGGCGGTAAACTTTTCCCGGCGAGGTACGTCAATAGGATCCGAGGGCTTCCTGACGCAAGCCTTCATCCATCCTCCTCTTGACGGTCTCGTCCCTCAGCGAGGCCGTCTTTTTTGTCAGTCCGATCCATCGCAGCCCTGCTGGCGCTCGCCACCGTCATGGTGGCCACCGTGGCAACTCAGAGCCCGAGTCCGCAGTTCGAGGACGTGCGGTCCACCAGCGGCATCACCTTCGTGCTCGCCAACGCCCCCACCGCCGACAAGCGCCTGATCGAGACGATGCCCGGTGGGTTGTCGGCCTTCGATTACGACAACGACGGCCGCGTGGACCTGTTCTTCGCCAACGGCAATCAGGCCGCGACACCGGAGAAGGCAGGCGCCGCGTTCCACAACCGGCTGTACCGCAACCTCGGCGACTTCCGGTTCGAGGACGTCACGGCCGCCGCGGGCCTGGAGGGCCGCGGCTACGCCATGGGTGCGGCCGCCGCCGACTTCGACAACGACGGGCACGTGGACCTCTTCGTGCCTGGCGTCGGACAGCTGACGCTGTATCGCAACCTCGGCAACGGCCGCTTCGAGGACGTCACCGACAAGGCGGGGTTGAAGGGATCGGCGTGGTCCGTTGCCGCCGCCTGGACGGATGTGGACCGCGACGGCCTGCTGGATCTGTTCGTCGTGAACTACCTCGACTGGAAAGAGGGAGCTGACAGGTTCTGTGGCGATCGGATGCGCGACCTCCGCGTTTACTGCCACCCGAAGTTCTACGCCGGGCTACCCAACCAGCTCTATCGCAACCGTGGCGACGGCACGTTCGAGGACATCTCGGCGTCGAGCGGCATCGCCGCGCACGTCGGCAAGGGGATGAGCGCTGCGGTGGCCGACTTCGACGGAGACGGCCGCGACGATGTGTTCGTGACCAACGACGGCGTGCCGAACTTCCTCTTCAGGAACGTTGACGGCCGCCGGTTCGAGGAGACGGCTCTGCTGGCCGGCGTGGCCCTGCCCGGCTTCGGCCGCCCCGTGTCGAGCATGGGCGTGGTCGCGCAGGACGTCACCGGCGACGGGCGACCCGACATCCTCGTGACCGCCCTCAAGGGCGAGACCTTCCCACTGTTCGTGAACGACGGGCAACTGATGTTCCACGACGCCACACACCGCTCGAAGCTGTCGTCGCCGAGCAGCCAGCGCAGCGGCTGGGGCGTCGCCTTGGCGGACGTGAACAACGACGGCCTGCTCGACGTGGCCACGGCGAACTCGCACGTCAACGACCGCATCGCCGAGTTCGAGGCGTCCTCCTACGAGGAACCGAACTCCCTGCTGCTCAACCGCGACGGCAGCTTCGACGACGTCACGATGCAGGCGGGAGGGAGCTTTGCGCGTGCCATCGCCGCGCATCGGGGGCTGGTCGCGGCGGATCTGGACAACGACGGGCGGCTCGACCTGGTGACGACGAGCCTCGGCGGGCCGGTGGAGGTGTGGAAGAACGGCGGACCGGCCGGCCACTGGATCCGCGTCCGTCTGCGCGGGCGCACCTCCAACCGCGACGGGCTCGGGGCTATCGTGACCGTCAACGGCCGACGCTACACGATGTCGTCAGCACAAGGTTACGCATCATCCGTACTGCAGGGCGTCCATGTGGGTCTGGGCGACGCCACGGCACCGCCGCGCATCGAGGTGCAGTGGCCGTCGGGCCGGACTCAGGCGGTCGAGGCTTCCGGCATCGATCGCATCGTGGACGTCACGGAACCGGAGCCGTGATCACCGAGGTCTCGGCCGGCGTGGTGGGCGCAGGCGCTGCCGCCTCGGCTCTCTTCTGGTACTCGGCCAGCAGCGTCCTGGCACGCTCGCCATTGCCCGTTCGCTGCATGGCCTGGGCGAGCTGGTAATACAGGCTGCCGTCCGTGTCCGTGGGTAACGCTTTCTCGAGGTGCGGAATGGCACGGGCGGTGTCGCCCGACTGCAGCAGGGCGCGCCCCAGCGCGGCATGCGCCGGGAGCAGACCCGGGGTCGCTGCCACCGCCTTCTCGAGCAATGCCACGGCACGGGGGACCTGCTGCGACTGCAGCAACGTGTCGCCGAGCGCGAGGAGTACGTCGGGCGCATCGGGCGCCATGCGGTGCAGCTTCTCGAGCAGCGGCAGGGCCGCCTCGAAGTCGCGCGCGGCATGCAGCGCGCCGGCGAGTTCGCGCTCGAGGCCGGGATCGTCGGGCGCCAGTTTCAGGGCCTCGCGCAACTGGGCCACGGCTTCGAGCGGCTGCTCCTGATCGCGGGCGATGCCGGCCCGGATCACGTAGCGTTCGACCGAGGGCGGAAGCTTCTCCAGCGTTTCGAAGGCTCGCGCCGCGAGGTCGTTCGCCGCGCGGGCGCGCCAGTAGAGGGCTGCCGGCTGCGAGGCCGACGCGGTCCGCGCGAGCGCGTCCTCGAGCCTTCCCGACAGATACGCACAGGCGACGGGCAGCGTGGCACACGGCGGCTTCTCGGCTGTCGCACGCTGCTCCTCCACGGCGGCCCAGTCCGCGTGCCCGCTCGCCGCGTAGACGCGCGCCAGCAGGCGATGGACACCGGGCAGGTCGGGCAGGGCTGCCTGTGCGTCCCTGATCAGCGAGAACGCCTGCGGGTACTTCTCCTGCACCGTGAGGACGTCGGCCACGAGCAGCCACACGTACGGTGAATCCACCGCGGTGCCCTGCAGCTTCTCGAATGCCTCGCGGGCGATGCCTTCGTAGCTGCGCCCGAGCGCGGCCCAGACCTGCGCCGATTGCGGCTGCGCGGCCGACAGCGCCGCGAGTTCCGTGCTCGCCTCGGCATGGCGGTCGAGCGCCAGCAGGGCCTCGACCAGTGCCTGCCGTGCGTTCATGTTCGTCTTGTCGGCGTCGAGCACCTGTCGGAGCGGCGCCACCGCGTCGCCGGGCCGACCGAGTTCGAGATACGAGATGCCGAGAAACAGTCGGGCGGGCAGCAGATCCGGCCTGAGCCGCAGCGCTTCACGCAGTGGCGCGACTGCGGAGTCGATGCGGCCGCCCATCGCGCGCGAGATGCCCAGCTGCATGTGTGCCACCGCGTCGGTCGGCGCGGCAGCCACGATCTTCGCGTACAGGGCCTCCGCCTCCCCGAACTGTGATGCCTGCATGGCGGCTTCCGCCTGCGCTCGGAGCGACGACGCGGCGGCGGTGGCGGCCGGCGCCTGTGCCAGCGCCGGCAGACATGGGCAGGCCGCGAGCAGCCCGAGAAGCGTGACGACGCGAATGGTGCGCACGCTGCACTTGTAGGCCGCGATTGCGGCGCGCGTCAACAGCGAAGCCCTCCGGGTGCCGCCTGCCCTGCGTGCGATGATGTCGGGATGAGCGCGTCCCGCGGACCGTCCCTTGTGCGTGCCGCCGGCCTCGTCGGCAGCGCGACAATGGCGAGCCGGGTGCTCGGCCTCGTACGGGAGCAGGTGCTGGCGCACGTGTTCGGCGCGGGGCATCAGATGGATGCGTTCAACGTCGCGTTCCGCCTGCCCAACCTGGTGCGCGACCTGTTTGCGGAAGGCGCGATGACGGCGGCGTTCGTCCCGACCTTCAGTCGCACGCTGACGACGAGTGGCAAGGACGCGGCGTGGCGGCTGGGCCGCCGGGCGATGACGGCACTGCTGCTGGTGACCAGCGCGGTGGCGCTGCTCGGCATCGCCTTCGCCGAGCCGATGACCCGGGCGTTCGCGGCCGAGTACGCCGACGTGCCTGGCAAGTTCGAGCTTACCGTTCAGCTCACCCGGCTGATGTTCCCGTTCCTGCCGCTCGTCGCCGTCTCGGTGGCGGCCATGGGCATGCTCAATGCGCTGGGCCGGTTCTTCGTGCCCGCGTTCGCCCCGGCGATGTTCAACGTCGCCTCGATTGCCTGCATCCTGCTGCTCGTGCCCGTACTGCCGTCGTTCGGTATCGAGCCGGTGACGGCGCTTGCGGTGGCGGTGCTCATCGGCGGGCTGGGCCAGATCGTGCTCCAGTGGCCGTCGCTGCGCGCCGAGGGGTACCGATACCGTTTCGACTTCGCGCCGCGCGATCCCGCGCTGCGCGAGATCCTGCTGCTGATGGGGCCGGGGACGGTGGGCGTGGCCGCGACGCAGCTCAACGTCTACGTGAATACCGTGCTCGCCACGGGCCAGGAAGCCGGCGCCGTGTCGTGGCTCAACTACGCCTTTCGCATCATGTACCTGCCCATCGGCCTCTTCGGCGTCTCGCTCGCCAGCGCGTCGCTGCCCCTCATCTCGAGTCACGCGGCGCGCAATGACATGGCGGCCGTGCGCAAGACGCTGGCCCACGCGCTGCGGCTCGTGCTCTCGCTCACCGTCCCCGCGACCTTCGGCCTCATCGCCCTCGGTGTTCCCATCGTGCGCGTGATCTTCGAGCGAGGACGGTTCCTGCCGTCCGACACCGAAGCCGTGGCCTACGCCCTCATGGCGTACGCGCCCGGTCTCGTCGGCTACTCGGCGGTGAAGGTGCTGTCGCCCACCTTCTACGCGCTGCGCGACAGCCGCACGCCGGTGATCATCAGCGTGACGGCCGTGCTGTCGAACGCGGTGCTGAACCTCGTCCTCGTGCGGGTGCTCGGGTACGCGGGCCTGGCGCTCGGCACCGCCATCGCCTCGCTGCTCAACGCGCTCCTGCTGATCGTGCTGCTCCGTTGCCGGCTCGGCAGCGTCGAAGGCACACGGCTCGTCTCCACCTTGGTGCGCATCCTCGTTGCGAGCAGCCTCATGGCCGCCGCCGCGTGGGGTCTGCACGAAGGACTGGCCCGGTACGTCCTGCCCGGGAGCCACCTGGTGCTGCAGATCGTGCGCGTCGGGGGGAGCATCGCCGTGGCGCTGCTCGTCCTCGCCGCTGCGGCGCGCCTGCTGCGCATCCAGGAGTTCGACGAAGCGTTCGGGCGCATCCTCCGGCGACTGCGCCCCGCGGCCTCCGCGCCGGGTATCGGGGACGATCGTGGCTGACGCGGCCACTCGGCGCAGCGACGGCCGCCCGCTGGGCGTCGTCTCGTCGGCGCACTTCATGGTGGACGCGTACTCGAACATGTACGCGCCGTTGCTGCCGCTGTTGATGCCGCGCCTCGGGATGAGCCTGCAGGCGGCCGGCACGCTGATGATGATCTTCCAGGCCGCGGCGTCGCTGTCGCAGCTGCTGTTCGGCAGGATGGCCGACCGCGGTCATGCGCGCGCGCTGCTCGTCGGCGGGCCGCTCGCCAGCGCGCTCGTGCTCAGCCTTATTGGCCTCGTGCAGCACCAGTGGACGCTGGCACTCGTTCTCGTGGCGGGCGGGCTGGGCATCGCGGCCTTTCACCCGCCGGGGGCGATGGTCGCGCACACGGTTGGCGGTGCGCGACCGGGCACCGCGATGAGCGTGTTCGTGACCAGCGGCACCATCGGCTTCGCGGTGTCGCCACTGCTGGTCGCCAGCGCGGCGGACCGCTACGGCCTCGGCTCGACGGTGTGGTTCCTGCTGCCCGGACTTGCGTGCAGCCTGCTGTTCGCGCGCGCCGTACCCGCCCTCCCGCTCGCCCCGCCGCATCGCCATGGCGGCGGGCTGCGCGCCCTGCGCCCGCACGCGCGCAACCTGTTCCTGCTCTACGCGCTCGTCGTGGTCCGCACGGTGGTGTCGCTGTCGTTTGCGACGTTCGTGCCCGTACTCCTGACGCGGCAGGGCATGGGGGTCTCCGAGGCCGGGGCGGCGATGGCGCTGTACCTGTTCATGTCCGGGATCGGCGGCTTCTGGGGCGGCGCGCTCGCAGACCGGTTCGGCCCGCGGCGGGTCATCCTGCTCTCGTTCGTGTTCGCCACGCCGTTCCTGCTGGCCGCGCCGCAGACCGCCGGCTGGACTTTCGCGCTGTTGCTCGCGGTCGGCGGACTGTTCCTGCAGTCCACGCTGCCGGTCAACGTCAGCTTCGGGCAGGCGCTCGCGCCCGGCAGCGCGGCCACGGTGTCGTCGCTCATGATGGGCGTGGCGTGGGGCACCGGCGGCATGCTCGTACCGGTGACCGGATCGATCGCCGACGTGCTCGGCCTGCCGGCCACGCTGACGATCCTCGGGGCGCTCCCCATCGGCGCGGCGCTGCTCGCTCTCCGGCTGCCGGCCGCCCCGCCCCGAGCCATGCACGTCGAGCCGGTCGAGGTGAACGTCGCCGCGGTGGATCCTGCCGCAGACGAGGAGCCGCGCGTCAGGTAGCTGGCGCGCGCGGCGGCCGCGCTTCCCCCTGCGG
>JAEZCY010000199.1 GCA_023429845.1 Acidobacteriota bacterium | reverse complement strand
AGGGACGCCTCTGCGAGGCGTCCCTACCAGCTCCAGGTGTCACCACGCACGATGGCACCCGTGTGAGTGAAGTACGTAGCCGCCGGGCCTCGCCCGGCGGTCACCGGGCAACGATGCCGACTCGAATCACGCCGCGGCAGGTGAAGCCGCTCATCTGGGTGCTGTGCCTTGCGCCGCTCGCGTGGCTGGTCTACCGCGCGGTGTTCGGCGGGCTCAGCCCGAATCCGATCGACGACATCACGGATGAAACGGGGCAATGGGCGCTCCGGCTGCTGCTCGTCAGCCTTGCGGTCACCCCCGTGCGGCGGCTGACCGGCTGGAACGGCGTCATCCAGTGGCGGCGCCTGCTCGGTCTGTTCGCGTTCTTCTACGTGTGCCTGCACCTGACCACCTACGTCGTGCTCGATCAGTTCTTCGACGCGAATGCCATCGCTGACGACATCGCCAAGCGTCGCTACATCACGGTGGGCTTCGCCGGCTTCATGCTGCTGGTGCCGCTGGCCATCACCTCGACCACCGGCTGGATCCGCCGGCTGGGGCGCCGCTGGCAGACGCTGCACCGGCTGGCCTACGTCGCGGCCGTGTGCGGCGTGGTGCACCTGCTGTGGATCGTGAAGGGTGACGACCTGCGGGAGCCGGCCGCGTACGGCGCCGTGCTCGCGGTGCTGATGGCCATTCGGGTAGGCACGCGACGCCGGCGGACGGCCGCGGCACCTCGCGCTGCGTGACACGGCGGCCCGTGACGACTGACCTCGTTGGAGTAGACGGTGCGCAGCCGGCGCCGTGGAACGCGCTTCGTAGCCGCCGGCCCTGCCCGGCGGGCAGCGACGCCGCGCTTCGCGTCGGGCGGGGCCCGACGCCTACGTACCGTTCGCTCGCGGCGGCCACTACGGCCCGACGCCTACGCGACAGCACCCAAGGGCGAACGCCGAACGGCGAACGCCGAACGGCGAACGCCGAACGCCGAGCCGTGTCAGGGGCAGGTCGCGGCGCCGTTCGGGCATCGCGGGAAGGCGTCGCGGATCTTGCGGAACGCGATGTCGGCCATCCGGTCGTAGCCGATCTGGTTCGGGTGGAGGCCGTCGTTGCTCATGTCGATGAAGTCGAACCGCTCGCGCAGTGTCTGCTTCTCGATCGCCAGGTCGTAGACGAGATTGCCCAGCAGGGCGTTTGCCTCCGGATCGACGGCGGGCTGGTCGGTGCGCTCGTCGATGCCGTACGAGTCGAAGCGGGTCAGCACGACCTTCAGGCCGGCGGCCTGCGCCACCTCCGTCATGCGGCGCAGCGAGTCGCGGATGCGCGACGGCATGACTGGCGGCGAGGCGTTCAGGTCGTTCACGCCCTCAAGCATGATGATGGCGTCGAACGGCGTGAAGAAGTCGGCCGGATTGCCCGCCTGGGGGTAGAAGCAGTTGGACTGCCCAGTGATGCAGCGCTGCTGCCGCACCTCGCCCCCCGGGGTCACGCCGTCGCCGCGGGTGACCTGTTCGCCCGGCCAGCCAGCATTCGTGACCAGGGCGTACTCACCGAACTGCCCCTGCTGCCGCAGCAGGTTGCGCAGTCCAAGCGGGTAAGGGCGCTGAGCGTTCTGCTCGTGCTTTATGCCGCCGATGACAATGTTGGACGTGCCCCAGGTGATGCTGTCGCCGAACGCCAGCACGCTGAAATAGCGGGTGAACGGGTTGGGCGCGGGAAGAGTAAGGCCGCGCGTACGCACGGCCACGGGCACCGGACCGGCATTGCCGTAACCTGTCGCTGACGTGCCTGCGGGGACGACGAACGTGACGGCGCTGCCGCGCACGGCAACCGGCAGCACGCGGACGCCGCCGAAGTCCACCTCGCTGTCGGGCCCGAAGCCGCGTCCCTCGATTGTCACGACCGTGCCGCCGGACAATCGGCCCGATCCCGGCGTCATCCGCGTGACGGCCGTCGCCGGCTTCACCGCAGGCGCCGCGATGGGGTCGGCGCCGGTCCACGGCGTGCCTGCGTTGGCGTGGCCTCCCGTGAAGTTGTTCCAGTACATCGCCCGCTCGGCGACGAAGGGCAGCGGGTTGCCGCCCACGCTCTCGAGAAAGGCGGCGAACCGTCGGCCGTCGAGCAGCGCGAAGTCCGCATCGAGCGCCGGATTGCCTTGCATCACCGGCCAGATGTTGAAGCGCGTGTTGGCGGGCACCGGCACGGTGACCGCGATGCCGCTGCCGTCCTCGGTGACGAACGTGGCCCGCACCTGGATGTCGGTCGGGTTCGGGTTGACGACCAGGAAGAAGCTGTCGAACTGCGCACCGGACGCGTCGGGACCCTGCCGGCCTTCGGCGAAGCCCCAGCGCGTCTCCGGTCCTTCGATGCCGGCGACGACGTGCCCTTCCTTCCACGGCAGAATGGGTGTCGTCGGGTCCGCGGACGACGGCGTGCCCCAATAGACGGCGCGCTCGGCGACGATAGGCAGCGTGCTCTCGAGCTTCACCGAGAACGCAGTGGCGGGCAGCAGCAGGTTGCCGCTGCCGTCCTTCGCCTGGTCGGTCCATATGTTGAATCGACTCCGCGGCCCCACCGTGTAGGTCTCCGTGATGGGTGCGCCCGAGTCGAGGTAGTACGTGGCAGTGACAGTCACTGGATCGGTGTTGTCGTTGCCGATCAGCAGGAACGTCTCGAAGGCGATTGTGGCGTTGCCGCCCGTGAAGCCCTCGGCGAAGTACCACGTCGTGCGGGGCGTCGTAATGCCGAGCTCGGCATGGCCGCTGCGGAAATCATCGAAGTACATCGCGCGCTCGGCCACGACGGGCTGGTCGCTCTCTATGACCGTCGAGAATTCCTTGCCTATCAGATCTGCCTCATGGGCGGTCGGCCAGAGCGTCGCGCGGCTTGCGGCCGGTACCGTCACCGAACGAGTGATCACGAGACCGTCCCCGCGCAGGTAGCGGACCGTCGTCTTGGCGGCAGTGGTGCCCGGGTTCACGATGAGCACGAACGTGCTGAACACCCCGCCAGCGCCTTCGGCCAGGATCCACCGCTTTGCCGGCGCTCGAGAGCCGCTGGCCCCGGAGCCCCCGGCGTAGGGCGCCGAGCCCTGCGGAAAGAACATCGACCGCTCGACGACGATGTCGGCGGGTGTGGACGTGTTCTTCACGACGGCCGACACGCGCGCCGACGCGGCGCCGTTCAGGCCCGGAAACCACTGCTTGAGGTTGACGGTGAGCCGCGCCGTTGCAGGGAGCGGGAACGAGACCGGATTAGGGCTGGCAAACTGCGCGTCCGGCGCAGGGAAGAGCTCGACGGTGATGGTCAGGGCGTTCGCCGATGGATTACCCACCAGGATGTCCTGGTCGAACGTTGCGTTGCTTGCGCCCTCAGCGAGGAACCAGGTGCTGGCGGGCTGAGCGGCGGCCTCGGCGATCCCGAGAAGGCAACAGGCGACGAAGATGAGGAACCGTGGCGTCATGCATGCGCGGGGACCGAACGTCCCTGAGCCGAACAGATTACCCGAATTCAGGGCTCGTCGCGCCCGTCCGTCTGGCTCGGCTTCGCCCACAACTCGAGCCGGGGATTGATCTTGTCGAGGTTGGTGAGGCCGCGCCGGCTGTAACGCTTGAGGTACGCGGGACGCGCCTGGAACGCCCACCACGGCGCGCGCGCCTGCCACACGCCCACTCGCCGATAGCCGAGTGAGTCGTCGTCGATCGCCCGTCGAAGGGCGGCTCCCTCCACGTCCATCGGGCGGAAGCGATCGAGCCAGGCCCGGTCGAAGAGCAGCACGTCGGGAGACCACTCCCGGACATCGGCGATCGTCGGGGTCAGGTCCAGCACGGGAGTCATGTCGGCGCGCGGGAGGTACGTGCGCGGAGAGAGCAGCCCGACCAGTTCGCGACGGCGCGCCGCGCGCTCGTCGAGCGCGGCCTCGACCCCGTATCTGGAGTCGCGCGCCACCATGGCGTTGCCGCTCAGCGCGTGTCCCGCCGTGTACGGCGCGGCCAGCAGGCCCACCGACGCCACGACCGGCCGCCACCGCCGCTGCTGCCAGAGCCACACGCAGAACGGGCCCGCCGCACAGGCGAGCAGCAGTGCGACGCCGAGCAGGAAGCGATCGTATGCGTACCGGATGACCGGCAGGAACACGCCGACGTACGACACGACGGGCACGGCGATGGCGACGCCCAGCGCCGGCATCGCGCGCACGACCCAGACCAGCGCCGCGAACGTGACCGCAGCGAGCGGAAGGCCGAGCATGAAGGTCAGCAGGTCGAGCTCGAGCAGCAGCAGCCGCAGCTGTCCGGCCAGCGTGCCGGCGACCATCGGCGAGTACGTGCCGCGGCGGGCGACCTCGAGATGGCGCGGCACGCTCGTCCAGTCGAACGGCCAGAGGTAGATCGCTGACAGCATCACGACAGCCGCCGCTCCCGCCTTCACCCACACGGCGTCGAGGAGCGCACGCCGCCACGGCGCGGGTTCGCCGCGTTGGCGCGCGTCGCGAAAGCGGATCGCCAGGAGCCAGGCCGGCATCAGGAACAGGAACCCGGCCGCCTGATCCTTCGTGCCGATGGCACACGCGCCGGCAATCGCACTCAGCACGACGAGTTTCGGCGACCAGGCGCGGGCCGCGGCGGCGACGCACGCGCAGGCGCACAGCACCCAGTAGAGGTACGGCACGTCCACGTTGGCGGTCTTGCCGTAGTAGAGCAGCGTGCTGCAGCTGGCGCCGGCAACGGCAGCGGCCAGCGCCTGGACGTGCGTGCCGTGCAGCCTGACGATCAGGTACAGCCACGCGAGGGCGCCCGCCGCCATCAGCACCGACACGGCGCGCATGGCCGCGTGCAGGACGAACGTGCCGGGGTATGCCGTGGCGGACCATCCATCGGCCGCCGCACTCCACTCGACGATCAGCGCGAGCGGCGTCAGCACGTAGAAATGGAGAGGCGGATAGATCGACGTCCAGGGCGCGACGAAGCGCAGCGCTATCGCGTCGGTGAGGCGGGAGGGACTGAGTTCATCCGGCGCCCAGCCGTCCGGATCGGCGGGAAGTCCCCAGAGCAGTCCCATCGCGATCGGCATGGACGCGAGGACGAGCGTGAGGCCGAGCGTCCCGCCGGCACGCGGCAGGCCGGCGGCGCGTTCGACCTTGCGGAACAACGCGACACCGAACCACACGAGGAGCGAGCCATAGGCGGCGCAGCCGCTCACCGATGCAAGCCAGGGGAGCCGGTCGCGTGCCGCGCGCGTCCACTGTTCGCTCCCTGTAAGGGGTGCCGGTGCGAACAATCGACGCACAGCGTCGAGCCGCCGGGAGAGTCCACCGGGCTGACGCAGCCACGTGTCGAGGTGCGCGTCTCCGCCCCACTGCTCGTACTCGATGCGGATCTCGTGCGGCCCCGCTTCGAGATCGGCCATGCCGCTGCGCCACTGCCGCGGATGCCGGCCCCCGTTGTCCACGACGAGTTCGCCGTCGATCCAGACCGTCGATCCATCATCGGACGCGATGTTGATCTGATGGCGGCCGCTGTGCGTGGCCAGAAAGACGCCGGTCCACGTGATGCGGAAGGGCGTGTCGGGCAGTCCTGCTGCCATCGCGCGGAGGTCCCGCATCAACGGCAGTGTGGCCTTGTGAGCGGCCACGAGCTGCCACTGATCGCCGCGCCAGACGTCCACGCGCGTGGCGAGTCCGGCGTCGTCCGGCACCGGGGACCATGCGCGGCCGAGCAAGGCGGGCGAGATGCCCAGGGCGCCGAGCAGCAGCGTGATCCACAAGGCTCGGCTCCTGGGCAGCAGCACGGCTGCCCACCTTAGCAGAGTCGGCTTCGCGGTCCGCCACGGCAGCGTCCATGCGAGTCCAAAGACGATGGGTGTTCGCATCGGAACCGTGCTGCTGGCCTCGATCGTGGCGTTCACGCCGCTCCGCGTGACGCGGGACTCGCCGTGGTTCGTTGGTGTGGACGGCCCGTCGGACTACCGCGAGATCAGCGCCTTCAGCCTCTACAGCCGCTGGCTGCAAGGGCAGCACGAGCACGTGCGTGCATGGGCACGCCGGGCGGCCGCGCACGGCGTCTCGTCCGTGCGGGTGATCCTCACGCTGGACGGCCCCTACTGGGTTGCGCAGCCGCGCGAGTGGTTCGGGCATGGGCTGGCCAGCGGCCCGCACGTGCCGGGATTCCAGGAACAGCTGGTGCCGTTCGTGCGCGCGATGGCCGCCGAAGGACTGCGTGTCAGGGCCGTGCTGCTCGGCGATCTCCACATGTTCGTGGCTGAATCGCACTGGCCCAGGCTCCAGGCTCGCGCCGACGTGCTGGACCAGCAGTCCCGAGCCCGCGTCCGCGAGTACGTCAGGCAGGTTGTCACCACTCTTGCGAACGAGCCGGGTGTCATATGGGAAGTGGCGAACGAGTACGCCAACATCGGGCTGGGCGAGAGCGATCCCTTCGTCGTCGAGCTCGGGGAACTCGTGAAGTCGCTCGATCCCGACGCGCTCATGAACTACTCGGCGCCGCGCGACGGGCGGACGCTCGTCACGCAGTGGATGCAGGCGCCGGCCGACTTCGTGTCCGTTCACGTCAGCCGCGACCGCGGCGACCACGGCTATCGCTGGCTGCACGACACCGTGGACGTGGCAGCCAGGACCTCCGCGCACGCCGTGCGGATGCCGCTGCTGTCGGGCGAGCCCCTCAACTTCGGTGATGCGAGGCGCGACGGCAGGCAGGGCGACGTCGAGCCGTCGCCGGCCGTCGCCTTCGCCTACGGCGCCGCCTCGCGGCTCGTGCGCTTCAGCACGAACTTCCATCACGACGACGGGCTGTGGACGGCGGGGTGGGGCGGGGCCACCGAGCGGACTCTGGCCGCCTGGAAACAGGGTCTGGACGCCGTGCCGATGCTGGCCACGTCCCCGCTGTCCGTCTCGGACGCCGCGTCCCCGTGGAAGGCAGACGTCATCGGGCCTGGTGGTCCCGTTTTCCTGGCGGCGAACGGCGCGTACTCGCTCGCGGCCGGCGTGCCATTGGGATGGGATCACGCTGCGGCGCTGAAGCCGGCTCGCCGGATGCACGTCGTCGCCCGCGTCGGCGATGGTCGCACCGAGGCCATCGTGTTTCGCGAGGAGCGCTAAGGAGCCGGGCGCACGCGGCGCAGCACGGCGCCGGCGATCGGGTACTCGTGGAGCGGCTCACCTGTTGCCCAGGGCGATGCCGACTCGGTGTACGTGTAGTCGAGATGGTCTGCGGTGGTCGGCACGACCGAGATGTCATAGCGCGTCACCGCGTTCGAACGTCGCGCGGCGTAGTACTTGGCCACCGGATAGAAGATCCACTCGACGCCAATCCGCACGACGGGCGGCCGCGGCCGCTGTGCCGCAACGGCTGCCGCCACGTCGTCGAGCATCGTCGTGGTCTGCGCGTCGCGCGGCCAGTCCATGACGTGCGTGAGGTTCGCTCGTGATGCGGCGTGCGCGAGGGTGGCAACGGCGGCTACGGCGAGCACCGCCGTGAGCGCACGGTTCGCGATGCGCGAGCGTGACGCGAGCAGGTCCGCCACGAGCACCGCGTGCACGACCAGCAGCGGCAGCAGCCAGAGCGCTGTACGCCCGAGCAGGTAGGGCGTGTGCAGCAGTTCGCGCTGGGCGAACTGCTGCAGCAGGACGAGCGCAATCACGCCGCCCGTGGCGATAGCCGATGCCGCGAGCGGAGATCGGCGCAGGCCGCGGCCGACGAGCAGCGCGACGGGCAGGGCGAGCAGCGCTGCCGCCGTCGTCATGGCGACCGACCCGGCCACCCAGGGCGGGTAGACCGCGCCATAGAGCGAACCCGTCAGCAAGGAGCCGAACGTGTCGGGCACCAGCCCCAGGTCGCCGCCGTAGTAGAGCTGCACGTTACGCCGGAGCAGGTACACGGGCGCCGCGACGATGGTGGCCGTCCAGAGCAGCGCGATGCAGACCAGGCGGGCAGTAACGCGATCGAGCCAGCCTCGAGAGGTCAGGAACCACGCACACATCCAGGCTGCGGCCGCCAACCCCGCAAGCGCGGCCACGGCGATGCCGGCGCCCTGCGCGACAAGGTGACGGTGGGGGCCGTCGCCGCGCCAGTTGAGGCCGCGTGCCAGCCACTGGTGCGACGAGCGTGGCAACGCGAGATCGGCCGTCGCGTCGAGCCGCGCCGTGTTGCCGACGTTCCGCAGCACCCAGGGGCCCTCAGCCGATCGCGTCCGCGAGAACGTGCGGTCACCCATCGTGACGTCGATGCGGGTGAGGTTGCGCTCGGCACGAGGCGGCATTTCGATGCGCAGGCCCCACGCGTGATGGATGTTTTCCGTCCGATAGAGTCCACCGCCCGACCGCTGCAGCGGACGGAGTCGATCGCGCGAGTCGGCACGCACAACGCGAACCGCGTCGAGTTCGTCCTCGTAGAGCCCGACGATGCGGACGGTGACTGGCGCGAACAACTCCTCCGAGAGCACCGCGTCACGTGCGACGACGATGCCGCTGAACGCGGTTGCGACCAGGAGCCACGCGGCGACGTGCCAGGGACGTGGTGCGAGCCGAGCCTGATCGCCGCCGGCAAACGGCGCCCGTGCGCGCACGGCGGCGTCGGCCAACACCACGCCGACGACGGCGAGCACGCCGGTGAGCACCGAGAAGTTTGCCGCGACTGCGGCGACGCCCAGTGCGAGCAGCCAGGTGAGGTCGCGCGTCCGGCCCCGGCCGTCCGAACGGTTCGTGACGCAACGCAGGAGGAAGTACAGGCTGGCGGTGAACAGGGCCATCGACAGGCCGTAGCCGCGCGACAGCGCGAAGTAGTCGACCAGGTAGAGGTTCGCCGACACGAGCACGAAGCCGGCAAGCGCGACACCGCGATGTGCCGCGCGGGCGACGATGGCCCAGCTCGCGGCAAGGAACGCCAGCCAGGCGACCAGGTTCGGCAGGCGCATTGCGAACGGCGAGTCGCCCGCGACCGTCGAGACGAGGCGCGTCGCGATCGTGTTGAGCAGGTGGTTGGTCGCGACGGAGAAGTCGAAGACGGCCAGCCACTCGGCCGTGACGTAGCGCGCGTGATTGGCCGCCTCGTCGTAGCTGAGAGGGACGTACACAGCGCGCATGCACGCGTAGGCGAGCAGCGCCGCGGCAAGCAGTGCGGCGAGGAAGTGGAAGGCGCGTCGCGCGGCTGGGCTGCCGCCGCTGCTGGCGTCTCGCTGCGTCACCGATGCCATGACGGAGCGCGATCGTTGACGCGGCCATCCGTGAGACGCCACGCGGTGCCGTTCGGGACGGCCGGCACCACGAAGAGATCCCAGTTCTCCGTGTCGCCGCGGCGTTGCGTCGCGGCGATCGCGATCCAGCGTCCGTCGGGCGACCACGCGGCCTCGGCGGTCCATGGGTAGCCGTCGATCGCAATCGGAACCGTGTCGCCGCTGGCGAGGTGACGAACCTCGAGAAACGCGCCGCCCGGCGGGAGCCGTGTATAGAGCAGCCGGCCCCCATCGGGTGCCCACGCCGGCCGCGTGGCGCCGTCGGGCGCCGTCGTCACCCGGCTGCGGCGGCCTGTCGCCACGTCCTGCACCTCGATCTGGAAGCCGTCATCGTCGGCCACCGTGTACGCGAGGCTGGACCCGTCAGGCGACACGGCCGGGGCGTGCGCGCGCAGGCCAGGCGCCGACACGCGTGAGACCGCGCCGTCCTTCGTGTCCACCTGGTACACGGCCTGCGTGCCCTCGCGCTCGCTCGAGAAGTACAGCGTGCGTCCGTCCGGCGCCCACGCCGGCTCGCGGTCGAAGACCGACGGTGCGGCGAGGTGCCTGGCGCCGCTGCCGTCCGCGCGCATGAGGGCGATGGCGTATGTGCTGGCGTCGAATCGCGTTGTCGCCACGGCGAGCCTGGCGCCGTCTGGAGACCACGCCGGCTGCTCGTCATGGTGCCGGTCGCCGTGCGTGACGGCCCGGACGTGTCCCTCGCCGGGGCTCAGGGTGAAGACCTTCGCACGCCCGCCGCGATCGGACTGGAATGTCAGCGTGCCTGGCAGCACCGGCGGTGCGTCCGCGCTGACACGCTGGATCGCCTCGCCGGGCAGGCGTGGGTCCTCGTCGAGGTGGTCCGACGACGAGCGCGGCGATGGCGCGCCGGTGCATCCCCACAGGGCGAGCAGGACCGACGCGCCCAACATCACGCGCGCGCTCACTGCGGGAAGAGCGCCTTGAGTTTGTCGGCTGCCTGTCGGCCCATCGCGTCGTAGCCGTTTTGCGTCGGGTGCACGTTGTCGTCGCCGAGCTCGATGTTGCGGAACGAGTGTCGCTGGAAGCCTTCCTGATCGGCCATCGAGCGGATGGCGCCACCGAGGCCGTCCATCGGACCGTCGAGGATGCCCATCACCACGGTCGCGCCCGAGGCCGCGGCGGTGCGGCCCATGTCGCGAAGCGCCGCGATGATGCTGCCGAGGCCCTGCTTGCCGTCGTTCTGGTCGTTGAAGCCTTCCATGATGATCACCGCGTCCCAGGCGGTCTGTTTCACCAGCCCCGCGATGCGTCCGCGGCCCGATGTGCCGTTGCCCGAGCAGCCGGCCACGGCGGCGCACTCACCGGATCGGCCTTCGTTGGCCACCACGACGTTGTTGCCGAAGCGCGGGTCGCCGCGCAGCCAGTTCCTCAGCGTCGCGGGATAAGGAGGGCTCGCCGGCTCGTCGATGTGCCACGGCGACACCGGGATCAGATCGACGAGCAGGCCCTCGGTGAAGCTGTCGCCGATGGCCATCACCCGGAAGACGAACGTGAAGTCACCGGCAGGCAGGTTCGGGCCGCCAGGCTGCCGCACCGTCACCGGGACCGTTCCGGTGGGTCCGAAACCGCCCGAGGGCCGCGGCGTCGTCACGCGCAGGGTGGTCGTCGGGTTTGCGCCGGGCGCAACGGTGGCGCGGCGGCCGCCGAAGTACACCTCGGTGCCCGCCGTGAAATTGGTGCCGGTAACGATCACGGGCTCGCCCCCGCTCAGACGGCCCGTGCGTCCGTTCTGGGTGCCTTCCAGCGCCAGCCCGGCGACCGTCATCGTCATGTTCGGGGGCGACGGCGCGGTGATGCTTCCCGCCCAGGGCATGCCCATGTTCACGTGGCCGCCCAGATAGCCCGCGCCCCAGTACATGGCGCGCTCGGCGACGTACGTTTCACCGCCGCTGGTTGCGTTCGGGCAAACGTCGCCCGCGGCGGTCGCGACAGACTCCACGAAGGCGGAGAACCGCTGGTTGCTCAACTCCGGGTAGAGGACCGACCAGAGATTGGCACGACCGTGTGCGGGCACGCAGAGCAGGCGCTGGATGCCCGTGCCGTCCTGACGCAGATAGGTCGCGCGCACCGCGATGCTGGCCGCGTTCGGGTTGGAGAAGAGAAGGAATGTCTGGTACTGCAGTCCGGAAGCGTCGAGGAAATCCTGCGCGCCCTCGGCGAATCCCCATCTGGCCGCGCGGACCGGCGAGCCGGCCGTGGCGTGCCCCTCCACCCAGGGGAACGTCGGCGTTGCCGGGTCCGGTGCCGACGGCGTGCCCCAATACATGGCGCGCTCGGCCACGATCGGGACGGGCGCCTCGACGGTGATGCCGAACGCGCTTGCCTCGAGTCGCGGGTCGAACGTGCGTCCCTCCTGATCCACCCACACCGTGAGACGCCGGTTTGGGTCAAGAACATAGTCGCGCGAGATGGCCTCGCCGCTGTCCAACTGGTAGGTCACCGTGGCGGTCGTCGCGGTGCTGTTCGTGTTGGCGAGCAGCAGGAAGGTCTCGAACGCGATCTGCGCGTTGCCTCCGGTGAAGCCTTCGGCGAAATACCATGTGGTGCTCGCGGCCGGCACGCCGAGCGCCGCGTGTCCGCTCCGCTGGAACTTGCTGCCGGATGGAGCGGGGTCGAAGTACATCGCCCGCTCGGCGACGATCGGCTTGCCCGCGTCGAGGCTTTCGACAACGGTGGAGAACTCCGCGGTGGTGAGTGTCTCCTTGTTGTCCTCCTGCGGCCAGAACGTGTGCCGCTGGCCGGGCTGGATGGTCACCTGGTTCTGGATGATCTCGCCCGTGCTCTTGAGGTAACTGACGCGGACGTTCGCCTCCGTGGCGTTGGGGTTGGCCACGAGGACGAACGTGCTGAAGACGCCGCTCGCACCCTCGGCAAACATCCACCGCGTGGCGGCCTGCGTGACGCCGCTCGCGTTGTGCGCCCCCGCCCGCGTCCCGTCCGGGAAGTACATCGTCCGCTCGACGACGATGTCGGCGGGTGTGGTGCTGCCGGCGACGACCGCCGAAACCTCGGCGGAGGCGGCGCCGTTCAGCTCGGGGAACGCCTGTGCGACCGACACGGTGAGCCTGGCCGTGGGGCCGAGCGGGAAGGTCCTCACCAGTTTCGAGGGATCGAACTGCGCGCCCGGGTCGGGCAGGAGCCGCACGGTCACGGTGAGGGCCGAGGCGCTGGGGTTGGCGACGAGGATCTCCTGCTCGAGGATGGCATTGCTGGCGCCCTCGGCGAGGAACCAGCGCGACGCGCTCTGCGCCGCCGCCGGTGCGGCCAGGGTGAGGCAGAGCAGGGAACAGAGAAGGACGCGGCGGATGACGGACACGGGAGCGATTCCTTACTTGATGACCTGGTACAGCAGGGTGCTGCCGTCGCGCGCCAGGAGTCGGAGGCGGCCGGATGCGGCAATGATGTCGAGGGCCTCGGTCTGCTGACTGCCGTACTGCTCCAGATGGAGCACCACGTAGCGCACGTCGGCGCGCACCAGCTCGTCGAAGCTCGCCGGCCGGAACGGGAAGTACCACAGCGTGTCGGCGCGACGACGGTACGAGCCCGGACTGAAGCCACTGTAGCCGTTCAGCAGGGGAAACCAGTGGACGGTGGACGCCAGCATGTACTGGGCGTTGCGCGGGATCTCGAGCGGCGCCCACCAGAACGGCATCTCCGCGACGGGACCGCGCGGCAGCGACGCGAGCTGCGCGTAGATCGGAGAAATCGGCGCGGCGGGCACGTACGGCACGGGGCCCCGGAAGGCTTCGGCATTGACGGCGACCAGCGCGACGACGGCGAGCGCCGGGCCGAGGCGCTGCCGCTGCCGCAGGGCCGCGACTCCGAACGCCGCGAGCACGGCGATGCCCATCAGCGCCAGCATGCCGAAGCGGGACGCTGCCCGCACGCCGCTGGCAAACGGCACCACGTCGTAGAACAGCGCGTAGACCGGTGTTTGCGGCCCGAACGACAGCACCACGCCCGAGACGACGAGGCCGAGGGCGATCCAGCGGGCCGCACCCCAGCCGCGGACCACGCCGACGACCGCCAGCAGCACGGCCACGAACCCGGGGAACAGCGCGTCGCGCGGATGCCACTGCGCGGCGGCGTCGGCGGCCCACAGAGCCTGGTGCAGCCGTCCTGGCGTGTAGAGGTACGCGGGCAGGTTGGCCGACATGGCTAGCACCGAATCAAGTGACCGCTCGAACCCCTGCGCGCGCCGCACCGCGAGATAGGCGAGCACCACGGGCAGCACCAGCACGGTTCCGGCGACGGCCGCGGTGCCAGCGGAGGTGAGCAGCGATCGCAGCGACCCGCGGAACACGTCGCGGGCGCGCACGGCGACGACGATGAGGCCCGCAACGATGCCGAAGATGGCGAGGTAGCCGGACGTGAGCACGAGCGAGGCGCCCGCCGCGGCCAGCAGCAAGCCGTCGCGCACGCGTCGTCGGTCGGGCCGCAACACCTGGTCGAGCGCGTACACCAGCAGCGGCAGTCCGTAGGCGTGTATGGCCTGCAGGTGGCCGAAGCGCGTCAGCAGGTGCGCGTTGAAGGCGAACAGGCTTCCGGCGACCAGCGACGCCGTGAAGTCGCCCGTCCATCGCCACGTCACCCACTGCATCGCCCAGGCCGAGAGCGCGAGGCCGAGCATCACCGACAGGTTGTAGGTCAGCACCGGCGAGGCGCCGGCGGCGCGCACGGGAATGGCCAGCGCCCCCGGGAGAATCAGCGGTTCCGAGAACGCCAGCGTGTGCCGCTCCGGGTGGAAGATGTTGCCGTGCGTGACCTGGCCCGGTGACGAGGTCAATGCGTGCGCCACCCAGCACACGGCCCAGGTGTTGAGCAGCGTGTCGGCGTTGTCGTTGCGGCTCAGAGTGCCGGGTGCCGACGCCAGCGGCCAGGTGTGCAGCACGGCGAGCGCGCAGAAGAGCAGCAGCGCCCCGATGGCGCGTGTCGTGCCCCTGCCCGGGCTTTGGCCGACGACGGCGGAGTGTATCGTGGCCGAAACGTCTGCGGAGGGACGCGATGGACGACGAGACGATTCAGCCACGACCCGAGTATCTCGCACGCTACGAGGTGCAGGTCACCGCGACCCCGGGCGGCGCCTGGCAGACCGTCGGGACGTTCGACGATCTGGCGCGCGCGCAGGAGGCGGCGGCCGCCCGCCTGCACGAGGAAGGCGCGCCCGGCGTGCGCGTCATCGAGGTGCTCGCGTTCGAGGTCAATCCGTTGTTCATCACGTGAGCAGGGCCCGCCCGACGGACGTCCCGCAGGCCTCCCCCATGGCAGGCGTCAGGGGTTGGCCGGGCAGCCCTTCCCGGGCTTGTCGTTGCGGGCGTCGCAGGGCTGCAGCGGGAACTCGCGCGTCAGCTTCTCGAGCACCAGCTGCGCCATCTTGTCGTAGCCGGCCTGCGTCGGCCGGCCGTTGTCGGTCTGGATCTCGAACAGCGACTGCCGGTAGATCTCCACGTTGAGGGACTTGTCCTCCGTGACCTGCCACAGCGCGTTGCCGAGATCGGTGACCTGTCCCGGTGAGAGCGAGCCGATTGCCGTGTTCTCGAAGCGCGTGACGATCGGCACGATGCCCTTGTCGCGGGCGGCCACGATCATGGTGCGGTACACGTTGCCCACGCTCTGCGCCGTGACGCCAGCCTCGATGTCGTTCACACCTTCGACGAAGACCACCACGTCGTAGGCGCCGGCACCGCCGGGCGTCTGTGCGATGGCGTCAGCGAACCGCCCGACGCCAGCCGTCGCGATGCACCCGCCGCCCGTGGCCGAGGCGCACTCGCCGAGCACACCCGCGTTGGTCACCGACACGTAGGCGCCGAACTGGAGCAGCTGGTTGCCGGTCGGCACGCCGCTCATCGTGTCGAGCACGTTCTTCTGGTACGTGCCGAGCAGCGCCTGCAGCCGCGCCGGGAACGGTGTGGCGGCGATGCCCGGGGCCGCGTTGGTTGCGCCGAGGACGTATTCGTCGCCGAAGGCCAGCACGTTCAGCTTGAACGTGTATCCGTTGGCCAGCGACACGGCACTGCTGTCCGGGTTGACCACCCGCAGGCTCACGGGGCCAGCAGTCTGGTACCCGTTGTAGAAGCTGCGTGCGGGCGTCACCGCGGTGATGCTCGTGCCGTCCTGCGACACCACGACGTTGGTGGCCTGATCGACGTCGGCCAGCGCCGTGTTGCCATTGCGGTCGGTCGTCCACTGCGGATTGTCGAAGTAGACCTTCGCGCCCTGCTGGAAGCCGGCGCCGGTGATCGTGATGGGCTGGCCGCCACCGAGACGACCGCTGTCGGGCGTGACGCTGGTGATGGCGAAGGCGGGCGCCTGCGGCGGCGTGGCGATCGTGCCCGTCCAGCGTGCGCCGCGGTTCACGTGGCCGGCAAGGAAGCCGGCGCCGGAGTAGACCGCCCGTTCGGCGACGAAGCCCGTGTTCGCGGTGGCGGGGCAGCCCGGATCGGCACTGTCGATGGACTCGAGGAAGGTCGCGAAGCGCTGGCCGCCAAGCTCCGGATACGTGAGCGTCCAGATGTTCGTGCGCGAATTCGGCGCCACGCACACCGTCCTGACGATGCCCTTGCCGTCCTCGCGGACGAAGGTCGCCCGGACGAGCACGGAGATGTTCTGCGGGTTGGCGAGCAGGAAGAACGTGTCGTACCTGGTGGCGGCGGCGCCGAAGATGCCCTGCTGGCCCTCGGCAAACGCCCACTTCGGCTCGCCGGCGATGATGCCGGCCGTGGCGTGACCCTCGACCCAGGGGAAGTTGGGCGTCATCGGATCGGCAGCCGACGGGGTCCCCCAGTACATCGCGCGCTCGGCCACGATGGGCAGCGTGGAGGTGATGCGCACGCCGAATGCCGCGGCCGTGAGCCGGCTGTCGAACACACGGCCTTCCTGGTCCACCCAGATGGTCAGGCGCTGCCGTGGCTCGAGCGCGTAGGCGCGGCTCACCACCTGGCCAGTGTCGAGCAGGTAGTCCACGGTGGCGGTCGCCGGGTCGTCGTTGGTGTTGGCCAGCAGCAGGAACGTCTCGAAGACCGTCTGCGCGTTGCCGCCCGTGAAGCCTTCCGCAAAGAGCCAGGTGGTGCTCGCGCTCGTCACGCCCAGCGCGTCGTGCCCGCTGCGGAACCCGTCGAAATACATCGCCCGTTCGGCGACCACCGCGTTGCCCGGGGTGAGCGACTCGATCACGGTGGAGAACTCCGCGGTCTCGAGCGCGGCGTGCTCCTCTCTCGGCACGAAGGTCAGCCGTGAGTTCGCCGGCGCCTCCTGCTCGCTCGTGAACGACTGGCCCAGTGCCGTCAGATAGGTGGCGCGGACGCGCGTGGGCGTCGCATTCGGGTTGGCCACGAGGACGAACGTGTCGAAGACGCCGGTCGCTCCTTCAGCCAGCGTCCAGCGCTCGGCGACGTCGGACTGCGTCACGCCGCTGGCGTTGTGCGAGCCCGCCTGCCCGGCGCCGGTGAAGTACATCGTCCGTTCGACGACGATGTCGGCTGGTGTCGTGGTGCCGGCGAGCACCGCCGTGACGCGCGCCGAGGCGCTGCCGTTGAGGCCGAAGTCGTTGCCGAGCCGCACCGTGAGGCGCGAGCTGGCCGCAAGGGGGAAGGTCCTGGTCGGGGGCTGCTGCGTGAAGACCGCATCTGCCTGGGGCAGCAGCGTGACGGTGACGTCGAGCGGTTGCGCGCTCGGATTCCCGATCTGGATCTCCTCGGTGAAGATCGCGTTGTTGGCCCCCTCGGCGAGAAACCAGGTGGATGAACCTTGCGCACGCGCCTGCGGCACGGCGGCAAGCAAGGCCAGGGCGGCCACGGCTGCTCCACGGATCCAGGACATCGCAAACCTCCTCCACCGCGCCAACCGGACATTCGGAGGGGGCGGCGAGCGACCGCGATTATAGGAGGAACACCGCTGCAGCGGGCTCGACCGCAGCCCGTCGCTCGACCGTGTGCGGCGCGTGGGTGATCCGACCGTCGCCCGGGGGGGCGACGGCTACGTAAGGGGGGGCGAGGGACGGCTATGTAGAGGGGAGACGACTGCCTGCCGATGACGGCAGGGCCGGCTACAGAACTGTCGCCGGGGGTACGGTTCCCGTCGCCGCGCGGTTACCGGACGAGCGCCGGTTCACGTGCGATGGCGGCGCTTCCGGTGCGCTGAGCAGGCACGGGCCTACGGCAAGCGAGTTGCACGGTCGAGTGCCGACATGTCCTCGCTCCCCGGGACGACACGTCGGCTGGCGCGCGCCCGTTGCGCGATCAGGGCGCTCGCGCTGATCGTCATGGGAGCGGTGTATGCCGACGCCGCGACGTTGAAGGCACGTTCCGACGCGGAAGCGATCGCCGCCGCCGACCGCATCGTGCGCGGCCGGGTGGAGGCGGTGCGCACCGAGCGGCGCACCGGGAACGGCGTCATCGAGACCGTCGCGCGGTTGCGGGTGCTCGACGACTACACGGGCGGCACTGACGCCGTGATCGAGATCCGGGAGCTCGGCGGCACGGTCGGCGACACGACGCTCGTCATCCCCGGCACGGCCAGGTTCATCGTTGGAGACGACGTGCTGGCCCTCGTCGAGCGCACCGGCTCGGAGTGGCGACCGTCGGCGATGTCGCGGTCCGTGTTCGGCGTGCGCGACGGCCCGGGCGGCACGCAGCTCCTGCGGCAGGAGGCCGGCGCGCACATCGTCAATGGCGACCCCGGGCCGACCCGACGCTCCCTCGAGTCCTTCGCGGCCACCGTCAGCGCCATCAAGCGTCGCCCGCGGGTCCGACTTTCTGTCCCGGGGCCCGGCGGCGCCGCCGCGGCGACGCAGGGTGCGACTCCTGCCGTCGGGGCGTTCACGCTGCTCAGCAACATGCGCTGGCACGAGGCCGACAGCGGCACGCCCGTCCCCTGGTATCGCAACACGCTCACGGCGCCGCCGCTCGACAGCGGCAACAGCGACACGGAGATTCTCAAGGCGCTGGCCGCGTGGACGTCGCCAGCAGGCGCGTCATTGTCGCTTGCCTACGCGGGCACGACGGTCGTGCCCGCCGCCTCGACCCAGACGTGCGCCGCGACAGCCGGGGCCGGGCTGATCACCTACGAAGACCCGAACGACGCCATCAAGACGAGCGGCGTCATCGCCATCGGCGGAGCCTGGATCAGCAGCCCCGCCCGCACCGTCAACGGCACCTCGTTCTCGAGGATCACCTGCGGCTTCGTCGTCTTCACCACGAAAGCCGAGATGCCGCAGTTGGGCAACGCGCTGTTCGTGAGCCTCGTGCTGGCGCTCGAGATCGGCCACGCCATCGGCCTCGGCCACACGCAGGACGACAACAGCGTACCCGCGGCGATCGCCAATCTGATGTATCCGTCGTGCTGCTACACCGCGACGCCGGTGCCGCCGGCGATTGGTCCCGACGATCTCGCCGGGCTGGAGTTCATCTACCCGGCGAGTGGCGTCGGCGGCACGTGCACGTACGAGGTCACGCCGACGAGCCGATCCGTCACCAGCACCGGTGGCGCCCTCACGCCGTTCTCGGTGAATACCGGCAGCGCCTGTGCGTGGACGGTGTCGGCGTCGGAATCATGGCTGTCGCTCTCGGGGCCGACGTCGCGCACGGGGGCCGGGACGGTTTCGCTGATGGCCAGCGCGAACGCCGGCACGGCGCGAAGCAGCACGTTCACGATCGCCGGCCGGCCGGTGACGGTGTCGCAGGCGGCCGCTCCCGTTCAGCCGCCGCCAGCCGACACCGACGGCGATGGGCTGCCCGACTGGTGGGAGATCCAGACCGGTCTCGATCCCACGTCGGCATCCGGCGTCAACGGAGCAGGCGGCGATCCGGACGGCGACGGACTCCCGAATCTCCAGGAGTACCAGCGGCGCCTTCACCCGGTCGGGCGAGTGCAGCGCTATCTCGCCGAAGGTGCGCAGTCCGACTTCTTCTCCACGCGCATCGCGCTGGTGAACCCGAGTACGACCACCAGCGCACGCGTCCAGTTGCGGTTCGCGAGTCCGCCGGATGGTGCAGGCGGCGTGACCACGCGGGAGCACTGGGTGACGATCGCGCCGCTGCGCCGCGCAACGGTGGACGCGGCCTCCGTCGCCGGCGTCAGCGGTTCCTTCGCGACGACGATCGAATCGAACACGCTGGTGGTGGCCGACCGCACCGTCACATGGGACGGGTCCGGGTACGGCAGCCACGCCGAGTCGGCAACGGAGGCGCCGCGCACGACCTGGTACTTCGCCGAGGGCGCGACGATGGGCGGGTTCAACACGTTCTATCTCCTGCTGAACCCCGGCACGAGCCCGATCCAGGCCACGATCACCTACCTGCGCGCCGGACGCGCGCCGCGCACCAGGACGTACGACGTGCCGGCAGGCGCGCGGCAGACCGTGTGGGTGGACATGGAACGCTGGCCCGATGGCGACTCGCTCGAAGCGGCCGAGGTGTCGGCCCGCATCGATGCGACCGGACCCATCATCGCCGAGCGCGCGATGTACCTCGATCGCGACGGCCAGCTGTTCACGGCGGGGCATGACAGTGTCGGCCTCGCCGCGCCGGCCACACGGTGGCTGCTTGCAGAAGGGGCCACCGGTCCTTCCTTCGATCTCTTCATCCTCCTGGCCAACCCCTCGTCGGAAGCGGCCGACGTCCGCCTGCGGTTCCTGCTTGCCGACGGGACGGTGATCGAGCATCGCGAGGTCGTGCCGGCGGTGTCGCGCGGCACGGTCTGGGTTGATGCGCTCGGTCGCGACCCGGGGCTGATCGCGCAGAACCCGGCGTATGCGCGGCTGGCCGATGCCGCAGTGTCTACCGACGTCGTCGTGGACAACGGCGTCGGCGTGCTCGTGGAGCGTTCGATGTGGTGGCCCGGCACTGCGGAGACATGGGCCGAGGCGCACAACAGCGGCGGCGTCACCGCCGCGGCCACGCGCTGGGCGCTCGCCGAAGGTGAGGCGGGCGGGCCTCGCAACACGCAGACGTACGTGCTCGTCAGCAACCCCACGGGCAGCGCCGCCACGATCACCGCGACCATGCTGTCGGAGGCGCACGGGCCAGAGACGCAGACCTACACGGTGGGGCCCTACAGCCGCTTCAACATCGCGCTGGGCGCGCCAGGCTTCTTCCCGAACGCGGCAGGTCGCCGGGTCGGGCTGCTGATCGAGAGCACGGGCGTCGGCGTCGTCGTCGAGCGCGCGATGTACTCGGATGCGGCCGGCCACGCGTGGGCGGCGGGCACCAACGCCGTCGCGACGCGGCTACCGTAGGGCAGGCAGGCTGCAGGCTAGGGGTCCACGCCCTACGGCCTGTTGACCAGCCCGCGCGACAACGTCAGCAGCATCTCGATCGCCACGTCGTTGTGGCCGCCCTGCGGCACGATGATGTCGGCGTAGCGCTTGCTCGGCTCCACGAACTCGAGGTGCATCGGCTTCACCGTGGCGAGGTACTGGTCGATGACCGACTGCACGGTGCGGCCGCGCTCGGAGAGGTCGCGCTGGAGCCGCCGGATGAACCGCGTGTCGTCGTCGGCGTCCACGAACACTTTCACGTCCATCAGCGACCGGAGCGGCGCGTCGGCGAAGATGAGGATTCCCTCGACGATCACCGCGGCGCGCGGCGGCACCAGTTCGAGGGCGTCGAGGCGGTTGTGGCGGGCGAAGTCGTACTGCGGCACCTGCACCGGCTCACCCGCACGCAGCGCCCTGACATGCGCCACCAGCAGGTCGGTCTCCAGCGAGTCGGGATGGTCGTAGTTGAGGGCGGCGCGCTCTTCGAGCCGCAGGTCGCTGCGGTCGCGATAGTAGCGGTCGTGCTCGAGGACCGACACCTTGCCGTCGCCGAGCGATTCCATCAACCGCCGCACGACGGTGGTCTTGCCCGACCCGGATCCGCCGGCGATACCGATGACAATGGGCCGCACGGGTGCGTCGGGCATGCGGGCTACAGCGTACAGCGAACGGCCTACGGCCTACGGATCACAGGCAGGCTACAGGCTGCGGGCTGCGCGATCCCGAATTGCCCGTCTCAGTGGAACCGCTCCTGGCCGGTGCGCATGCGTTCGGTCAGTTCCGAGCAGAACGTGTGGAGGTCGTTGGGTGTGAACGACAGCCGCGTGAGCACTCCGTGCTCGATCGGGCCATCGATCTCGGCGACGAGCGGGCCGAAGCCGGCGAGCTTGGCGATGCCGTTCGACAGGTGTGCGACGTCGCAGATGATGCTCTGCACCGCGGAAGGATCGTGGTGGTGCGTGATGGCGGCGCAGACGCGCTCCGGAAGGCCCCAGTGCCGCACGATGTGGCCGCCGAGTTCCCCGTGATCCATGCCCAGTACCTGCCGCTCGGCCTCGATGCGCGACAAGGTGCCACTCGTCCAGGCCACGCGCAGCGTCGTCAGCGTCGCATCGTCGATCGCATCGTCGAGCACTACTTTCCCGACGTCGTGGAGCAGGGCGGCGGTGACGGTTTCGGGCGGCACGGGCACGCGTGAGCGGCGGCTGACGATCTCGCTGGCGAGCGCGCAGGCCACGGCGTGCTGCCAGAGGCGTCCCGGCTGAAGATCGAAGGCGGGCAGCGGCTTGAGCAGTCGCGGGCGCACGCCGTCGGCGATGGCCAGCGACAGCGTGGTGCCCACGCCGATGCGCATGAGGGCGTCGCGGATGGTGCTGACCGATGGCAGGTGCGCCGTCCACGCGGAGTTGGCAAACCGCAGCACGCGTGCGGTCAGTGCGAGATCGAGCCGGACGACCTCTTCGACGTCACGAACCATCCACTCGCTCTGGCTGAGGAGCGACACCAGCCGGGTGGCGGTGACGGGAAGTGGCTCGAGGGCGTCCGCCTGCCGAAGCAGACGTTCGCGCGTGAGCGGCGCCGGGGAGCGCGGATCCGGGGAGACCATCGTACCCAGAGTATCGGCCGCAGCCATCCAACCCTGCAGTGGATTGGCGTGCCCCGATTGGGACGGATTCGTGACGGAACGGGGGCGGGCGGAGCGCGGAGAGTGCCTCGCGCGCCCGAACGCAATCAGAACGTGGCGACGATGGCGGCGGAGGCGACCGTGTCGGCGCGGGTGAACCCGGGCACCGGCTCGTTGCGGTAGTTCACTTCGTGCGACAGCTTCAGCGCGAGCACCGCGTTGAGCGACGCCTGCAAGGCCGCGACGTGACTCACGCGCCAGTCGCTGGTTCGCTCGACGTCCGCCTTCAGCGAGGCGTCGTTGGAGATGCGGTTGCGGCGCGCGAACTCCCAGTAGTGGCGTACGCCAAGGTCGAACGTGCCGACGTAGCGGCCCGGACCGAGCGTGCGGTCTTCGCCGATGTACCCGAAGCCGGAGTCGATCGACAGCATCTGCGGCTCCGATCGGAACAGGATGGCCGTGACGCCGGCGGCGCCGTCGAGACTGTTGTCGATGCCGGCGAACGTGTTGCGCAGGTACGTCCCGCGGGCGAAGAGCTCGGCGCGATCGCCGACCTTGCGCGCGGCGCGCAACTGGCCGTTCAGACGTCGTGCGCGGACCGTGCCGTCCGTCTTGGTTCGCAGGTAGGTGGCTCGCGACTCGAGCCGCCAGGCTCCCGGCATGACGACCAGTTCGCCGCCCGTGCCGATCGTCTGGGTATCGGCAGTGCCGCCCGTCGAGGCGTAGGACAGCTCCGCCTTCCCGCGTACGAGCTTCGTGCGTTTGGCCGGCGGTGCGGCCACGGCGACGAGCGGTGCGATGGGTGGTATCGGCGGCAGCGACTCGGGGAGGAGGAGGGGAGCCACGATGGCCGACGCGGGCAGCAGGGCGTCGTCGACGACTCCGGGCAGGGGGGGCGCGGCAACGGCCGCGGGCCCCTGCAGCAGGGCCAGGTAGATCCAGAACGTTTCGAGCATCACTCTCCGGGAAGACACAGGCGGAGGGCCTGCTGCCTGTAGTGTACGTCGCGTCGCGCGGACGGGAGCCGCCGGGCGCTCGCGCATCGGACGCTGGCGCCAGCGTCATGGACTGCCCATCGCGGCCGGGTGGGCATTACAGTTCTGTCGTCGGTGCCCGTCCACCGCACATGCTGCCCACTCGCCGCTCGAAACTGCCCGATGGGCGGAAAGCCGACACTCTCCTCCGACAGGGCGCGGCATAATCGCCCACTGAAAGCAGACGTGTCCACGGTGCCGGTTCCTTCGACCGGCCCCTACACGCCTCAGAGGAAAATGATGCCGCACAAGCCCGTCAAGTACGTCGAAAAGGGGTTGACCTACGCCGCCAAGGGCGCGTGGGTGGTGTACGACGCGCTGAACTCCATCAAGCGGAATCCCGGCTTCGTGCCCAGATGGTCGGACAAGCCGCTGCAGAAGTCGTGGGAGAAGGTGAAGCCGCCCCTCGGCTGGCCGCGCGAGACCGACTCGTTGTGCCCGACGTGTGTGCGGGAGGCTCGCCAGGAGATCCTCGACGGCAAGCGCGACGTGTCGGTGCTGCTCAACGAGAAGGTCGGCGAGATCAAGGCGACCATCATCGAGCGCGACGGCAAGATCCTGATGGTCAAGGACTGCCCGATCCACGGCCATTTCGAGGACGTGATGTCCATCGACCCGGCCTTCTTCAAGCACCTCGAAGACGCGTATCCGGGCAGCGACATCCGCGCGCACAACGACGAGACCCTGCACAACCACGGCAGCTCGACGATCAAGTACGGGCGCGGCGCGGTCCTGACGATCGACCTGACCAACCGCTGCAACATGATGTGCGACCCGTGCTTCATGGACGCCAACCAGGTCGGGTTCGTCCATGAATTGAGCTGGGAAGACATCAAGACCCTGCTCGACAACGCCATCACCATCAAGCCCCGCCGGCAGATGTCGGTGCAGTTCTCGGGCGGTGAGCCGACGCTGTCGCCGTACTTCCTTGACGCGGTCCGTTACGCGAAGAAGGTCGGCTACAACTCGGTGCAGGCGGCCACCAACGGCATCGAGTTCGCCAAGAGCCCGGAGTTCGCCAAGGCGGCGTCCGAGGCCGGCCTCCGCTACGTGTACCTGCAGTTTGACGGCATCGGCAACGCCGCCAACTCGCACCGCCTCGTCGGCAACCTGTTCGACGTCAAGCTGCGCGCCATCGAGAACCTCTGGAGCAACGGCGTCGACATCGTCCCCGTGACGACGATCGTCAACG
>JAEZCY010000179.1 GCA_023429845.1 Acidobacteriota bacterium | reverse complement strand
GCCACGCCAGCGAGCAGTACCACGTCGCCTGCGGGCAGGCGGCCGCACGCCTGGGCGTCGAACTGCTGATCGCCGTGGGCGGCGCGCCGGCCCGCGCACTCGCCGACGCCGCGCGTGAGGCGGGTGTGGACGCGGTTCACGCGGGCGACAGCGTCGCCGGTGCGTCGCTCGCGCGCGAACGTGTGCGGCAGGGCGACGTCGTGCTGGTGAAGGGATCGCGCGGCATCGGCATGGAAGTCGTCGTGCAGGCGCTCATGGAGGGGGCACGCTGATGCTGTACCACCTCCTGTATCCGTTCCACGAGACGTTCGCCATCCTGAACGTCACGCGGTACATCACGTTCCGCACCGCCGCCGCGAGCATCACGGCGCTGGCCCTGAGTCTGCTGATGGGCGGGTGGCTCATCCGCAAGCTGCGAGAGTTCCAGATCGGCCAGGTCATCCGTCACGAAGGTCCGGAGAGCCATCGTCCGAAAGCGGGCACGCCGACCATGGGCGGGCTGCTGATTCTCGCCGCGGCACTCGTGCCGACCCTGCTCTGGGCCGACCTCACGAACGCGTACATCTGGATCGCGGTGCTCGCGACGGCGGCGTTCGGTGCGATCGGCTTTGCCGACGACTACCTCAAGGTCACACGCCGGAACCATCACGGCCTGCTGCCCCGCTACAAGATGGGCGGGCAGATCGTCGTGGCGCTCTGCGTGGGCATTGCGCTCATCGTGCTGGCCAACAAGGGCCTGTACAACACGCGGCTGATCTTCCCGTTCTTCAAGGACCTGATTCCGGACCTCGGCTACTTCTACGTGGCCTTCGCGACGTTCGTGCTCGTGGCCTGGTCCAACGCGGTGAACCTCACGGACGGCCTCGACGGTCTGGCAATCAGCACGTTCGCGGTGGCGGCCGCGACCATGACGGCGTTGGCGTACGTCACCGGCCACCGCGTGCTGGCCGAGTACCTGCTGCTCGTGCGCTTCCCGCCAGCCGGCGAACTCACCGTCTTCTGCGGGGCGCTGGTCGGGGCGAGCCTCGGGTTCCTCTGGTACAACTCGTACCCCGCAGAGGTGTTCATGGGCGACGTCGGGTCGCTCGCGCTTGGTGGCGCACTCGGGACCGTGGCGCTGCTGATCAAGCAGGAACTGCTGCTCGTCATCGTCGGCGGCGTCTTCGTCCTCGAGGCGGCGTCTGTCGTCATCCAGGTCGGGTCGTTCAAGCTGCGCGGCAAGCGCGTGTTCCGCATGGCGCCGCTGCATCACCACTTCGAGCTCAGTGGCTGGAGCGAGCCGAAGGTGATCACCCGTTTCCTCAACATCCCCATCGTGGGTGCGCTCTTCACCCTCACGACGCTCAAGCTCCGAAGACCACGACTCCCTACGACGTGTCGGGGCGCCATGTGGCGGTGGTCGGCGGCGGCCGCAGTGGTGTGGCGGCGAGCCGGCTCGTCGTGCAACGCGGCGGACGCGTCACGCTGATCGACGCGAGGAACGACCTCGCCGAGCGAGGCGAGCTCGAGGCCCTCGGTGTGGCCCTGCAGATTGGCGCCATGCCGACGGACACGCCGGCGTCGGCTGATCTGGTGATCGCCAGCCCGGGCGTGCCGTTCGATGCGCCGCCGCTGCGGGCGGCACGGGCGCGCGGCGTCGCGGTGATTGGCGAGCTGGAGTTCGCGGCGTCGTTCCTGGCCGGGCCCGTGATCGCGATCACCGGTTCGAAGGGCAAGTCCACGACGGCAACGCTCGTGGGCCGGATGATCGCGGCGTCTGGCCAGCCGGTGCTCGTCGGCGGCAACATCGGCGTGCCCCTGTCGGCCCAGATCGCCGCCTCCACCGCCCACACGTGGCACGTCGTCGAGACGAGCAGCTTCCAGCTCGAGACGATCGATCGCTACCACCCGCGCATCGCGGTCTGGCTGAACTTCTCGCCCGATCACCTGGATCGGCACCAGACCGAGGGCGCGTACGCACGCGCAAAGGCGCGTGTGTTCGAGAACCAGACGCCTGACGACTGGGCGGTCGTTCCGGCATCCGACGCCCGGATCGCGGCGCATGCCGCACCCAGCGGCGCGCAGATCGTGCGCTTCGGCGTGGACGTCGGCTCCGAAGCGGGCGTCGGGCTCTCGGGCGAGGTGATTGCCAGGCGCGACGCCGATGGACGCGGCGAACCGCTCGTGCCGCTCACGGCCGTCCGCCTCACCGGCAGGCACATGCTCGCCAACGTGATGGCGGCGTGCGCCGTCGCGGATCTGGCGGGGGCCTCAGCAGCCGACATGACCCGCGCGGTGGAGGGCTTCACCGGGCTCGAACACGCGCTCGAGTACGTCGCGACGATTGACCGCGCGCGGGTCTACAACGACTCGAAGGCCACCAACGTGGACGCCGCGACGATGGCGATCGAGGCGTTCGACGTCCCGGTCACGGCCATCGTCGGCGGCGTGTACAAGGGCGGCGACTTCGCACGGCTGGGGCCGCCGCTCCAGGCCCGGCGCGGGTCCGTCGTGGCGATTGGCGAGGCCGCGCCGCTCGTCGAGGAGGCGCTGGCGGCGATGGTGCCGGTGACGCGTGCGGCGTCGATGGACGACGCCGTCGCGCAGGCCCTCGCGCAGCGGCTGGACGGCGGCGTGGTGCTGCTGGCGCCCGCCTGCGCGAGTTTCGACATGTTCCGCGACTACGCCGAGCGCGGTCGTGTGTTCAAGGCCATCGTGGCGCGCCATGCGGACGCGGCGAGTGGCGACGAGGTGCGGCACGGGTGAGTGGTGAGCAGTCATCAGCAGGCGTGACGCGGTCAAGAGCTGGCCGCTGGGAACGCAGGCTGCCCCGGTCTGCGAGGTCGGTGTCTCGGCCCGTACGTCTGTTGATGACTGCTGACCGCTCACCATTCGTGCCGCACGTCATGGTTTCGGGCGCAGGCAGCTGCGCCTTTAGAGGGGGAGTGTCATGGCTCGCAAGTTGAAGTCGGACAAGTGGCTCTTCGGCGCCGCCCTCTTCCTTGTGTGCGTAAGCGTGGTGATGGTCTACAGCGCGCTGGCCGGCAAGGCGATGGACGCCACGTCGATGCCCATGCAGCTGATGGCCCGCCAGGCGACGTGGGTGCTGCTCGGATCGCTGCTGATGGTCGTCGTCATGCGCATCGACTACCGGGCATGGCAGCAGCCGACGGTGATCACCACCGCGCTGGGCGTAGTCTTCCTGCTGCTAGGCCTGCTGGCCGTGATGAAGTTCCTGGGCGCCGGGCAGAGCATCAAGGGCGCCCAGCGCTGGCTCGGCTTCGGCAGCATCGGCATCCAGCCGTCGGAGTTCGCCAAGCTCGCCGTCGTCATCTTCGTCGCCGACCTCCTGAGCCGGCGCATGGAGCGCATGAACGACGTCCGGAGCGTGCTCGTGCCCGTCGGCGTGGTGCTCGGCGGAATGGCCGCCCTCATCCTGTACCAGCCTGACCTCGGCACGACGATCTCGATCGGCATCGTGGCGGCGGCGATGCTGTTTGCCGCCGGTCTGAGCCTGCAGTACCTGGGCCTGGCTGCGCTCACGGCGGCGCCGATGCTGTACCTGCTCGTATGGCTCACGCCCTACCGCCGGGCCCGCGTGCTCGCGTTCCTCGATCCATGGGCGGACCCGCTCGGCACGGGGTTCCAGGTGATCCAGTCGCTCATCGCCGTCGGCACCGGCGGTCTCACCGGCCGGGGATTGATGGAGGGGCTTCAGAAGCTCCGCTTCCTGCCGGAGCCGCAGAACGACTTCATCTACGCGGTGATCGCCGAGGAGACCGGCCTGCTCGGCGCCTCCGCGGTGCTGCTGGCGCTGCTGGTGATCGGCTGGCGCGGACTCCGGATCGCAGCGAACGCGCAGGATCGGTTCGGTGCGTTCCTCGCCGTCGGCCTGACGACGATGATGGCCGTACAGGGCCTGATCAACATCAGCGTGGTGCTCGGCCTGCTGCCGACGAAGGGACTGCCGCTGCCGTTCGTCAGCGCCGGCGGCTCGTCGATGCTGGTCAACCTGGTTGGCCTCGGCATCCTGCTCAACGTGTCGCAGCACGCCTCGATCGACGCTTGACGTGGACGCACGCACCGACAGCACCCGGCCACGTCATGTGGTGATTGCCGGCGGCGGCACGGGAGGACATCTCTATCCCGGCATCGCCGTCGCGCACGCGCTGCGCCGGAAGGACGCGCGCACGCACGTCAGTTTCGTGGGAACGGCACGTGGCATCGAGGCGCGGGTCGTGCCGCAGGAGGGTTTCGAACTGGACTTGATCCGGAGTGCGGGGCTGAAGGGCAAGAGTGCAGGCGCCGTGGCGCGCGGCGTGGGGCTGCTGCCCCTCAGCGCGCTCGACGCCTGGCAGGTGCTCTCGCGGCGCAGGCCCGACCTCGTGATCGGCGTGGGCGGCTACAGCTCGGGACCGATCGTCGCCCTGGCGGCGATGCGCAGCATCCCGACGCTCCTGCTGGAACAGAACGCGACGCCCGGGCTCACCAACCGCTGGCTGGCCCGCATGGTGGACGCCGCCGGCGTCACCTACGAGTCGTCGCTGCGCTTCTTTCATGGCCATGGGTTCGTGAGCGGCAACCCCGTGCGCGAGGCGTTCCTCGGCATCGGGCCGAAGCCGGTCACTGATGGTGGGCGGAGGGTGCTCGTCTTCGGAGGTTCACAGGGTGCACACGCGATCAATCAGGCGATGGTGGCGGCAGCGGCGCACGTTCGTGACATACCGGGCCCGGTGCACGTCGTGCATCAGACGGGAGAACGCGACAGCGAAACGGTGAAGTCGGCGTACGCGGCCGCAGGAATCAGCGCGGACGTCCACGCCTTCATCGGCGACATGCCGCAGCAGATGGCGGACGCCGACCTGGTGGTCAGCCGGGCAGGCGCCACCACGCTCGCCGAGCTGACCGCGGCCGGCCGCACCGCGATTCTGATCCCGCTTCCCCACGCGACCGACGACCACCAGCGTGCCAACGCGCGAACGCTGGAAGCCGCTGGCGCCGCCGTGATGCTCGAGGAAGCCGACCTCACCGGTGAGCGACTCGCTGCGGAACTGCGCGCGCTGCTTGCCGATGACGATCGCCGGCAGGCGATGGCGACGCGGGCGCGTGGCCTTGCGCGGCCCGATGCGGCAGACGTGATCGCGAACCGCGCCGAAGCGCTGATGAAAGGCGCGCACTGATGGCCGACACGCCACGGCACGTGCACTTTGTCGGCATCGGCGGCATCGGCATGAGCGGCATCGCCGAGCTGCTGGTCAACCTCGGCTACCCGGTCAGTGGATCGGACGCCAGGGAGTCCGACATCACCCGACGACTCGCCACGCTCGGCGTGCGCGTGCATGGCGCCCACGACGCCGCCAACGTCGCCGGCGCGGACGTCGTCGTGGTGACATCGGCGGCCCGTCAGGACAACCCGGAGATCGTCGAGGCGCGACGTCGCGGCATCCCGGTCATCCCGCGCGCGCAGATGCTCGCCGAGCTGATGCGCATGCGCCGCATTCGCGTGGCGATCGGCGGGGCGCACGGCAAGACGACCACCACGTCGATGGTGGCGCTGATGCTCGAACGCGCGGGGCTCGATCCGACAGCGGTCATCGGTGGCTGGCTCAGTGCGTTCGGCAGCAACGCGCGGCTGGGGCAGAGCGAGATCATCGTGGCCGAGGCCGACGAAAGCGACGGCTCGTTCCTCGAGCTGTCGCCGACGATCGGCGTGGTCACGAACGTCGACCGCGAACACCTCGATCACTACGGCACCTTCGAGCGCGCGCTCGACGCATTCGTCGAGTTCGCCAACAAGGTGCCCGCCGACGGCGCCGTCATCGTCGGCGTGGACGATCCGGTGCTCGCCAGGCTGCTGCCGCGCATGACGCGGCCCGTGGTGACGTATGCCAGCGATCGCGACGACGCGATGGTCGTCGCCTCGCAGATCGTCAGTGAGCACGGGCAGACGAGGTGCGCGGTGTCGCGGCGCCCGGGCGGCGGCAGCGCTCTCGAGCCGCTCGGCACGCTGGTGCTGCAGGTGCCCGGCCGGCACAACCTCCGCAACGCGCTCGCGGCGGTAGCCGTGGGCCTCGAACTGGGGCTGTCGTTCGACCGCATCGCCGCTGGCCTGGCCGACTTCCGCGGCGCCGCGCGCCGCCTGCAGGTGGTCGGCGAAGAAGCGGGCGTGCTCGTGATGGACGACTACGGGCACCATCCGACCGAGATCGCCGCAGTGATCGCGGCGTGCCGCGAGGCCTGGTCGCGCCGGCTCGTGCTGCTGTTCCAGCCGCACCGCTACACGCGGACGATGGCGCTGCTGCAGGAGTTCGCCGACGTGCTCGCCCAGGCCGATCAGGTGTGTCTGCTGCCCATCTACGCGGCGAGCGAGGACCCGATCCCCGGCGTCACGTCGGAGGCACTCGCCGAGGCAATCGGCGCAAAGGGCGGCAAGCCCGTCCACCTGCTGGACGACCTCGCGGAGGCGCCCGAATCGGTGGCAGCTCTCCTGCGCGCCGGTGACCTCGTCGTCACGCTCGGCGCCGGATCCGTCGGTTCGTTGGGACCACGCCTCATCGAGGCCCTGGAGGGCCGGCGCTGATGCCACCGCGACCGCAACCGCGCAACACGCGCCGCGTGCCAGGCGCGACGCCGCGCGACCCCAGGTTCGTTCGCGCACGCGATGGCGGGGCACGGGCGAAGGTGTCCTGGCGCGCGCGCGCCTGGGCCGGGACGCGCGTCGCGGCGGTGTCGATGGTGCTGCTGGGGTCAGGCTGGTACGTGCAGCACGTGATGACGAGCGGGGAGGCGTTCGAGGTGCGCGACATCCGCAGCCTCGGTACGCAGCGGCTGTCGGACGGCGAGATTGCTGCGCTGCTCGACGGCCTGCGCGGCCGCAACATCGTCACGACCGACCTCGAGGAATGGCGCGGCCGGCTCCTTTCGTCGCCCTGGGTGCGCGAAGCGAGCCTGCGGCGGGCTTTGCCGGACACCATCGAGGTGCGCATCGTCGAGCGCGCGCCGATGGCGGTGGCGCGTGCGGGCGAGGCGTTGTGGTTGATCGACGAGCAGGGGGGCGTGGTCGACGAGTTCGGGCCGCGGTATGGCGCGCTGGATCTGCCGATCGTTGCGGGGCTCATCGGCGACGACGGCGGGGCGCCTGGCCAGCCCGACGCCGAGCGCGTGGCGCGGGTGTCGGACGCATTGCAGTCGCTGCGCGACGCGGGCCTGCTGGGGTTGATCTCGCAAATCGACGTGAGCAACCCGCGGAACGTGTCGATCCGGCTCAATGACGACCCCGTGCTGCTGTACGTCGGGTACGAGAGGTTCGCCGAGCGGGTGCGGGGATATCTCGACATGGAAGAACGGCTCGCGCGGATGGTGGAGGGCGTGGAGTCGGTGGACCTGCGGTTCGACAACCGCGTGTACGTGCGCCCGCGCAAGGCGGGCGTCACCTTTGCCTCGGTGACACCGGAGCCCGAGGCGGGCACGGTGGAAGAGGCGCTTGCGGATTCGGGGGATGGCGATGGGCAGTGAAGTGGGGCGGCACTGGGGAGGGCACCGTGGCTCGTAACGAACGGTACCTGGTGGGACTCGACGTCGGCACCACGAAGGTGGCGGCCATCGTCGGCGAGGTCACCGACGACGGCGGCGTCGAGATCATCGGCATCGGCACGGCCGACGCCAAGGGGATCCGCCGTGGTGCGGTGGTCAACCTCGAGGAGGCGGTCGAGTCGATCAAGAAGGCCATCGAGGAGGCCGAACTCACCGCGGGCATCGAGATCGACTCGGTCTACCTGACGCTGTCGGGTGCGCACATCAAGGGCTTCAACAGCCGTGGTGTCGTGGCCGTGTCGGGCAAGACGCGGGAGATCACGCGCGACGACGTCAAGCGCGCGCTCGATGCGGCCAAGGCGTTCGCGCTGCCGAACGGACGCGAGATCCTCCATGTGCTGCCGCAGGATTTCGCGGTGGACGACGAGGAAGGCATTGCGGACCCGGTCGGCATGACCGGGTCTCGCCTCGACGTGAACGTGCACATCGTCACAGGCGGCGCCGCGTCGATGCAGAACCTCGTCGCCTGCGTCAACCGCGCGGGGGTCGCGGTGGTGGACACGGTGCTCGAGCAGATCGCCGCCGCCGAAGCCGTGCTCACGCCCGACGAGCGCGAGCTCGGCGTCGCGCTCGTGGACATCGGCGGTGGCACGACGGACTTCGCGATCTTCGAGCGCGGCAGCCTCTGGCATACCGGAGTGGTCGCCATCGGCGGGGACCACTTCACGAACGACATCGCCGTCGGGCTGCGGACGCCCGTGCCTGACGCCGAGAAGTTGAAGCGCCGCTGCGGCTGCGCCCTCAACTCGATGGTCGGCGAGGACGAGACGATGGAGGTGGCCAGCGTCGGCGGTCGCCGCCCACGCGTGATGTCGCGCCGCATCCTGTCCCAGATCCTGCAGCCACGCGCCGAGCAGGTGTTCCACATGCTGTGGGACGAGATCGACAAGGCCGGGTGCAGCAACTCCCTGCATTCGGGCATCGTGCTCACCGGTGGCGGCGCATGCCTGGACGGCATGGCCGAGATCGCCGAACAGATCTTCGACCTGCCGGTGCGTCGAGGCGTGCCGGCGGGGGCGTCCGGGCTCGGCGATCAGGCCAGCAGCCCGATCTATGCGACGGCTGTCGGGGCCGTCATGTACGCGAGCCGCAACCGACCGGCCGCGCCCCAGAAGTCCTTGAAGGGCTTCGGGCGCGTTGCGGAGCTGGTCAGCTCGATGTTCCGCGAGTTCTTCATCGGCCGGTGAACGGCAGCAAGGGGGCGGGGGAGGCATGCACATCAACGACATGGACGGCCAGGGCCGACGACGGAGCGGGATCATCACGGACGAGCAGGCCTTGCGGCTGACGCTCGACACCGAGGTGCGGGCGGGCGCGCGCATCAAGGTCGTGGGCGTGGGCGGGGGCGGGAGCAACGCGGTCAACCGCATGGTGCGCTCGGGGCTCTCGGGCGTCGAGTTCATCGTGGCGAACACGGACCTGCAGGCGCTGCAGCAGAGCCCGGCGTCCACGAAGATCCAGATCGGCGGGAAGCTGACCAAGGGGCTCGGCGCGGGCGCCGACCCGAACGTCGGGCGCAACGCGGCGCTCGAGGACACCGACAAGCTGATCGAGGTGCTCGACGGCGCCGACATGGTGTTTGTCACAACGGGGCTGGGCGGGGGCACGGGCACGGGGGCCGCGCCGGTCATCGCGAGCCTGGCGACCGAACTCGGTGCGCTCACCATCGCCGTCGTGACCAAACCCTTCAAGTTCGAAGGCAAGCGCCGCGGGACCCAGGCCGAGCGCGGCCTCGCGGACCTGCGTGAAGCGGTGGACACCGTCATCACGATCCCCAACGAGCGGCTGCTCGCGACGATCGACAAGCGCACGCCGCTGCCGGAGGCGTTTGCGGCGGCCGACGACATCCTGCGCCAGGCGATTCAGGGCATCTCGGACCTGATCCTCGTACCCGGTCTGATCAACCTCGACTTCGCCGACGTGAAGACCATCATGTCGGGGATGGGCCTGGCGATCATGGGCACCGGCGTCGCCGAAGGCGAGGACCGCGCGATGGAAGCCGCCAACCGCGCCATCTCGAGCCCGCTGCTCGAGGACGCGTCGGTCAGGGGTGCGCGGGGCGTGATCATCAACGTCACCGGTGGCAGCGACATCTCGCTCACCGAGGTGAGTGAGGCATCCAGCATCATCCAGGAAGCCGCACACGAGGACGCCAACATCATCTTCGGCGCCGTCGTCGATCCGACAATGGCCGGGACGATCAAGATCACGGTGATTGCCACAGGGTTCGACAAGCCCGAGACCATGCAGCGGGCCGGCGGTGCAAGCCGTACCCCCGTGGACATGAACCAGTACAGCCAGGACGCGGTGTGGCAGGCGCCGGCTGCCGAGGCGGCAACCGGCACGGGCTCACGCCTGGCGATCAACCCCATCGGGCGCCGCCCCGTCGTCGAGCTGCCGTCCTCGTCCACGCCGGTGTTCTCGCTCGACGAGCACCAGGCGACCGGCACCGACGACGCGTCGCCGCTCGACGTGCCCGCGTTCCTCCGCGGCGGCCACAAGTAGCGCCACACGTCAGGCAGGGCCCGCCTTCCCGGCGGGCCGTCTGCCTGAGTCCGCCCCGGCGGCGGGTACGGAGAACGCGCCCGACCCGGACGCGCGTGCTACAGTCAGAAGATTCGCCCGGCTCCGACGCACCGCCGTTGCGCGTGCGCGCCGACACCACGTTCGCGAAGTGTCGCGGACGGACGGTCGTGGCCCCGGAGCACGGCGCATCTTCGCGCTGCGGGCAGGGCTTCAAGGCCCGTCTTCTCATGAAAGCTCAGGACCTCCGCGATCGCGCCCGGGCCACGCTGGCTCGCGAAGCCGGTGCCGTCATCAAGCCGCACGGCGAGCGGCTGCGTGTGGCCCTCTGCTTCCCGAACACGTACAGCATCGGGATGTCGAACCTCGGCTTGCAGACCGTCTACCGCCTCTTCAACGAGATGGACGACGTGGTGTGCGAGCGTGTGTTCCTGCCGCCGCGGCAGGAACTGCAGGAACTGCGCGCGTCCGGTCACAGGCTGCTGACCATCGAGTCGCAGACGCCTGTGCGCGACTTCGACGTGTTCGCGTTCTCCGTGTCGTTCGAGTGGGACTACCCGAACGTCCTGACGCTCCTGCAACTGGCTGGCATACCGGTGCGGGCGGCCGACCGGCAGCCGCAGCGAGACCCGCTGATCGTCATCGGGGGCGCGGTGACGTTCGTGAACCCCGAACCGCTGGCGCTGTTTGCCGATGTGATCGCTGCGGGTGAGGGCGAGATCCTCGTGCCCACGCTCGTCGAGCGCATCCGCGAAGCAACGGGGCGGGAGTCGCTGTTGCACGCCCTCGCGGGGGAGCGTGGCTTCTACATCCCTTCCGCATGGACGCCGGAGTACGCCTCCGACGGCTCGCTCCTTGCGATGCACGGCGACCCGGCACGGGGTGCAGCCGCGCCGGTGAAGAAGGCGGCGGTCAGGACGACGGACCTGCTCGACCCGCCCCACACGAAGATCTTCACGCCCGACACGGAGTTCGGCTCGCGCTTCCTCGTGGAGGTCGTGCGGGGCTGCCCCAACCTCTGTCGCTTCTGCTGGGCCGGTTACAACTACCTGCCCGTGCGGGCGTTCGACGCCGACCGGATTCTGTCGCTTGCGGCCGCGGCGCGTGCGCACGCCAACCGCGCCGGCCTCGTGTCGATCGCGCTCTGCGATCATCCTGAGATCGAGCGTCTGCTCGACGGGCTTGCCGGCATGGGCTATTCGATCAGTCCGGCGTCGCTCCGCCTGGACGATCTCGACGAAGGCATCGTGCGCCGCCTCGTTGGCTCCGGCGAGCGAGGCGTGACCATCGCTCCAGAGGCCGGCTCCGACCGTTTGCGCCGGGTCATCAACAAGACGTTCACCAACGAGGAGATCCTCGACAAGGCGAACCTGCTGTTCTCCAACGGGATCGAGAACCTGAAGCTGTACTTCATGATCGGCCTCCCGTCCGAGACAGACGATGATCTCGTGGCGATGCGTGACCTGACGGCGCAGTTGCGCGGCATCATGCTGCACCACGGGCGCACGCGCGGACGCGTTGGCCGGATCGTCGCAAGCGTGAACCCGCTGATCCCCAAGCCGGGCACTGCGTACCAGTGGATGCCGATGGAGGATCCGGTCGTCACCGACAAGAAGGCGAAGCGGCTGAAGAAGCTCGTGGCCGACCTCGACAACGTGTACTTCACGGTGAAGTCGGAGCGGCACTCCTACTATCAGGCGCTGATGTCGCTCGGCGACCGCCGCGTGGCGCCGGTGATCGAGATGGTGGAACGCAATGGCGGCAACTGGCGTGCCGCTGTCGACGCGGCAGGTATCGACGCCGGGTTCTACATCTTCCGGGATCGCAGCCAGGATGCCTTCCTGCCATGGGACGTGATCGACGGCGGCATGAAGCAGTCGTTCTTCCGCAGCGAGTTCGACAAGGCGATGCGTGCCGAATGGACGCTGCCGCCCAAGCGGGCGGAGCAGAATGCCCGGATGCTGCCCGTGATTTCCTGACGGCCCCAATCCGCGCGGCGGAGCGCCGCCAGGCCGACGGTGCCCTGCCGTAGAATCGCGCTCTGTGACTGCGCGCACCGCGGCCCTCGCGCTCGCCATCGCGGCGTGGTGCTGCTTCGCGACCGCCGCCATCGTCTCTGCCCTCGGTGCGATCTCGCTCGAGATCATCGCCCTCTCCATTTCCGGCCCGACACGCCTGTTCATGACGGCGGCCTTGCTGCTCGGGACCGCGCTGTTCGTGCGAGGCCCGCGGCCCCTGCTTCACGATCTCGGCGCCTCGCCTGCGCCGTACGCGGCCAGCGCCGCCTTCGCTGCTTTCCTCCTCGTCGTGCTCCTGGCAACGCGGGGAGCCGTCAGTGTTGGCGGCGCTGATTCCGCGGGCTACCTGGCGCAAGCGGCGCGGTGGAACGCCGGGGCCGTGCGTGTTCCCCTGCCTCTCGATATCGCTGGCCTGCCCGACGCGGCATGGCGGCAGAGCGGACTCGGGTTCCGGCCGGCTCCCGACGGCGCCGCGACGGTGCCGATATACCCACCCGGGCTGCCCTGGCTGCAGGCCGTCGCGTTGCGCATGGGAGGCGAAGCGGCAGCCGTGCGAACGTTGCCGCTCCTGGCTGCGCTCGCCGCAATCGCGGCCGCGTACGCTCTCGCACTTCCGCACGGCGGCGCGCCGGCGGCCGCCCTCACCGCCATCGCACTCGCATCCGCGCCGCCGTTTCTCTTCCAGGCCCTGCAGCCCATGTCCGACGTGCCGGCCCTGGCAGCATGGCTGCTCGCGCTTGCACTCGCGGCCCGCAGCGGACGCGCCGCTCTCGTGGCCACGGCGTTGGCTACATTCGTCGCCATTGCCATCCGGCCGAACCTGGCGCCCCTGGCACTACCCGTGTGCTGGCAGGCGTACATCGGGCGTCGCGCCGGACCGTCCGCGTGGCGAGCGGCGTCAGTCGTCCTGACAGGGGCGTCGGCCGCCATTGCCCTCGTGGCGGCAGCTCAGCACGAGCTCTACGGGTCGGCCCTGCAGTCCGGTTACGGAGGCGCGAGCGAGCTCTTTGCCATCACGCACCTGCCCACGAACGTCGCGCGCTACACGGCGTGGCTGCACGAGGCGTTCGGGCCGCCCGCACTCGCCCTGCTCGTCGTTGGCGCCCTGCTGCTCACCGTGCACGCAGTGCGGGACCCGCGCCACCAGCCGATGCTGTCGATGGCGGTGCTGACGATCGCGCTGTACCTCGTCTACGTGCCGTTCGATTCGTGGACATACCTCCGCTTCATGTTGATCGCGCTGGCGATCCTGCCGGTCGGCGTGACCAGCCTCCTGCAGCCTGCGACGCACGCGCCTGACGATGACGCGCGTGGTGCGCAGGAGGGAGGCGCGGGGCGATGGTCGTGGCGCTTTCCGATGTGCTGTGCGTCCATCCTGATCGTTGCCATACCGAACCTGCAGCGAGCGCGACAACTCGGCGTGTTCGATGTCCGCAGTCGCGAACTCCGCTACGAAGCGGCGGGCACGTTCGTCCGCGACCGCCTGCCAGGCGACGCCGTGATCGTGGCGGCCCAGCACAGCGCGTCCGCGTCGTACTACAGCGGCCGCCCGGTCGTCCGTCTGGATCTGCTCGACCCGGCAGCGTTCGCGACGATCGCGGCCTGGTCCGTGCAGGAGCGCCGCCCGCTCGCGTTCGTGCTCGACGTTGCCGAGGTCGAGCCCCTGGCTGCCCACCTCGTCGGCGCCCTGGATTGGCCCCCGCGCGCAGAGATCGGGCGCCCCGTCACGACGCGCATCTGGCTGTCTACCGACCGCGACGCGTACCGCAGCGGCGAGCCAATCGGCACGACGAGGATCACCGCCACACCCTGACGCAGCGCCGGCCCTGCGGCGCACTACCGTGCGAGCGCGTTCTGCGCCTCGTGCTCGTTGTAGGCCGAGAGGATGAGATCGCGCAGACGGTCCTGCGACTCCGTGTCCACGACAGGTCGCAGCAGCGCGAAGCTCCGTCGCTCCCCGTTGACCGAGTACGTGCGCGCGGGAAACGTGACGTTGCGGCGACCGGCAGCGGAGCGGCGCTCCCAGACGGCGAAACCAATCAGCTTGAGTCCGCTGAGCGGCCCGTCGGCGAAGTGCAGTTCGGCCTCGGCCAGCTTGCCTGCGGGGCTGGCCTGCTCGTTGGCGGCGACGATCTTGATGGTCATGTGCGTGTCCTCTCTGTGAAGTCGCGATCGCCGCCGGACCACCGGCGTCTCGCGACACGGTGGCCCGGCAGCGCAGTGCAGCGACGTTGGCGTGGACCCCATGGTCGTGTGACCTGCGCGTGCTCGTCGCGCGTGGCGGGTCCGTGCCGCCAGTCGTACTTCACGCCGCGTGCCAACCAGCCGCCCGTGGCGGCGCATAACGCGTAAGTCGTTCAAGACCCGACGCTTGGCGCCGTGGCGCGCGGTGCGTGAGGCCGTGCCCGCCCACACCACGCTGCCGCGCGCGCGCAACCCTGGTTGCTGAAGTCGGCGCCGACCATGCGTACACGCGAGCGCCGGGCGGCGCGTGTTGCCTGAAAACGGAAGGAAAGCGCCTGTCTGAGTGGACCGTTCGAGGCGCAGAGACGACGGTACCGCCGGTTGGCGGTCGGTGACGTCCGTTGCATGATCGTCGGATGTCCCTGCCCGCGCCGCTGCCGCCGTTCCGCTGGATCACGACTCCGTGGGGAGACGCGCTCGTCTGCGATGCGCTGTTGCCGCATGCGCACCATCTGTTCACGACCCGTGGGCTCGACCTGCCGCATGCCGGCACGGGCGCCGGGTGGTCCCCACTGGCGGCGTATCTCGGCGTGGACGAAACCGACCTGTGGCGGCTGCAGCAGGTGCACGGCGTGACCACGCACACCGACTGCGTCGCGCCGACCGCAACGGGCTGGCCCGAAGGCGATCTGCTGGCGACCGACCGCTCCGACGTGGCCCTTTCCGTGCGAACGGCCGACTGCATCCCTGCGCTCTACGTCGACGTGGGCACGGGCGCAGTGGCCGCCGTGCACGCGGGCTGGCGAGGGTCGGTCGCCGGCGCGCCGGCACGCATGGTGGACGTGCTCCGCACCCGGTTCGGAACCAGGCCGGAAGACATCGTCGTCGCCATCGGGCCGAGTATCGGGCCGGAGGCCTATGAGGTGGGCGGGGAGGTCGTTGACGCGTTCCGTGCCGCGTGGACGAACGACTGGGCGCGCGACAGGTGGTGGCGTCGGGCCGCGGCTCCGGGCAAGTACCTTCTCGACCTCTGGACGGTCACGCGCGATCAGCTCGTCGCCGCGGGCGTGCGGCCGGCGCAGGTGCACACGGCGGGGCTGTGTACGGCCGCCCATGCCGGCGTGTTCGAGTCGTACCGGGTGCATGGCGCGGCCGCCGGGCGCATGGCCGCGGCGATCCGCCGGGTGCGCTGACCGTCAGTCGATGTCGAAGTCGAAGCGCGGCGAAGGGTTCGACTTCGCTGCGGCCGAACGCGCCGGCCGGGGGATGCTGATGGTGCGCGGTGCGAAGGGCTCATCCCGCGGTGTGTCCCTGCGCACGGACGATCCGGCGGAGGCGCCGACCGGCACGTTCACGGGCGCCGCTTCCGCCACCGGCGTCTTCCCTTCGGCCAGGTCCATGGCCTTGTTCGACAGCGCGTCAGCGACCTTGTTCTGTTCGCGGCGCACGTGTTCGAACGTCACGCGCCCGAGTTGCGACACGAGACGCTGCGCCGCAGCGTGGAGAGGCTGCAGGCCCGCGTGCTTCACCTTGTACTGGCCGCGCATCTGCTTGATCACGAGCTCGGAGTCCATGCGCACGCGCAGACTCCGCTCGCCGTTGTCGAGCGCCCATTGCAGGGCCGCAATCAGTCCCGAGTACTCCGCGACGTTGTTGGTGGCGTGACCAAGCGGGCCCACCAGTTCCGCGAGCGTGTTGCCCTGATCGTCCAGGACATGCACCCCGTAACCGGCAGGGCCTGGATTGCCTCGCGCGCCGCCATCCGTGTACGCCGTGATCATCGGGTGATCGTACCCTGACGGCCTTCGTCATCCGGCCTTCGGCCTTCGGAAGGCTTCAGCGCGACAGGCGCGACTCGACGACCGCCCTCTAGTCCTTGTACGGATCGAACTCGTTTGCCCCCGCCATGACGACGACGAGAGGACGCAAGGTGTGCAGGATGCGGATGGTCCCGCGCTGGTGCTCGAGGACGTCCGGCAGCCGGCGATAGACGTGCGGGCTTTCGTCGGTGCCGCCGCCGCGCAGGATGACGCCCTGGCGGCCGACCCACTCGCGCATCATCTGCGGCGACACGGCGCCAGGCTGGCGCACCTTGCCCGTGCGCCGATCGATCTTGCCCGCGGCCTGCGTGCGCGACATCACGCGTCCGGCGCCGTGGACCGTCGAGAACAGCGCGCGCCGCTGGAGATCGTGAATCTCGGGCGCCACCTGCCGCCGGGTGTCCACGCCCTCGACGATCACGGCATCGTCACCCATCGAGCCGCCGATGAACCCGCGCTGCCCCGGGAAGGCGGGAGTGGCACCCTTGCGCACGACGACGAGCTCGTCGCCCCCGTGGCGTTCCTTCCAGGCGAAATTGTGATGATTGTGGACGAGGTCCTCTTCGCGCGCGTCGAGCAGCGAGACCACCTTGCGCGCCACCCATTCGCGGCCGGCATACGCGTAGCGCCCCGCAAGCGTCATCAACGCCCAGTAGTCATGGCCGAGTGGCCGACCCAGCTCGAGCAGCACCTCCTTCTCGGGGGCGCGGGCGCCCCATTTGCCGCCTTGCGAGAGGGAGAGGAACGCCGACGCCACGGTGTGGCCGAAGCCGCGGCTGCCGAAGTGCACCCCCACCCAGATGCGGTTCGCTTCATCGGCGAAGACATCGACGTAGTGATTCCCGCTGCCCACCGTGCCGAGCTGGGAGCGAGCCTTGTCGCGCAGGCTGCTGCGTTCCGGCCTCGGCACGGCCTCCCACGCCTCGTCGGCAAACAGCGGGTGGTCCGTGGGTGCGTCGTCGGCCCGGTTGCGCCGGCCGATGCCGAAGCTGATGGTGGACTGGATCTCGTCGGCAAGCGCTCCCAGGCGGACGCTGCGCTCCGTCTCCGTTTCGCCGAACTCCGGCAGCAGGCGGTTGGTGCGAATCGCCGCGTTGCCGCAGGCGATGTCGAAGCCGACGCCCACGACCGACACCTTGTCGTCGTATGCCGCGACACCGCCGATGGGCATCACGTAGCCGACGTGGCCGTCGGCCATCAAGGCAGCCCGGTTGGCGCGGGACGCGACGTCCCGGAACTGCGCGAGCGTGGCCTGGTCGTGCTCGCCGAAGATCTGCATCCTCGAAGGCTACCGCGTCGTGGCACCATGAAACCTCTTCCGGAGCGTCCATGATCGATCGTCATTTCGCCCGCCTGCTCGCGCTGGTCGCGAGCTCGACCCTGATCGTCGGTGTTCGTGCCGCAGGCTCGCAGGACGTCGAGCGCTCGGCCCTCCATGACTTCCGGGTCGTGACTGTCGCCGAGGGCCTGCTCGTGCCGTGGGCGATGGCCTTCCTGCCCGACGGCGACATGCTCGTGACCGAACGCGGGGGACGGCTGCGCCTCGTCCACGACGGGCGGCTCCTTCCCGAGCCCGTGGCCGGCGTGCCGCCCGTCCGCGCTGGCGGCCAGGGCGGGTTGATGGATGTCGTCGTGCATCCCGGGTTCGCCACGAACCGGCTCGTCTACCTCACCTACTCGAAGGCCACCCCAGACGGCACGCGCAACACGACGGCCGTCGTGCGTGGGCGCTACGAGGACGCGCGCCTCTCTGACGTGGAGGAACTGCTCGAGGCGAAGGCCTGGTCGGAAGGGCAGGGCCACTTCGGCTCGCGGCTCGCGTTCGACGGCAAGGGGCATCTCTTCGTCACGATCGGCGACCGCCAGGTCTACCCGGACGGCGACCTGACGAAGCACCCTGCGCAGGACCTGTCCACGCACCACGGCACGGTCCTGCGGCTTCACGACGATGGCGGGGTGCCTCGGGACAATCCGTTCGCCGGGCGCGCCGACGCGCTGCCGGAGATCTGGAGCTACGGTCACCGGAACGCGCAGGGGCTCGTGTACGACGACGCGACGGGCAACCTGTGGCTCACCGAACACGGCCCGCAGGGCGGCGACGAGCTGAACCGCGTGGAACCGGGGAAGAACTACGGCTGGCCGGCCGTCGGCTTCGGGGTGATGTATCGCACCGGGGCGGCCATCCATCCGGGCACGATCCGCGAGGGCATGGAGGCGCCGGCGCACGTCTGGGTGCCGTCGATTGCGCCGTCGGGCCTCGTGCTGTACACGGGCACGTCGTTTCCAGAGTGGCGGGGCAGTCTGCTCGTCGGCGGCCTCGGGCAGCAGCTCGTGCGACTCGGCCTCGACGGCACTCGCGTGACCGTCAGCGAGCAGCTTCTTCAGCGGCGTGGGCGGATTCGCGACGTGCGACAGGGGCCGGACGGCCACGTGTACGTCGCCTTCGAGAACCGCGACGGCGCCACGACGTCCATCGTGCGGCTCGAGCCGGTTGCGCGCGGAACGAAGTAGCGGTCGTCAGGCCGACGGCGCTGCGGGTGGAGCGGCAGGCGGCGGCTTGACGGCATACAGCAGGCGCGTGCAGTTCTCGCACTGCGTGATCTTCTCGCCCCTGCGCACGTCGGACGCCAGCATCGGCCGGAGCTTCACGTTGCACCCCGTGCACAGCTCGCCCTTCAGTTCGGCTACGGCGTGTCGAGGGTAGCGCCTCGCCGCACGGTCGTAGACGGCCAGCGTCGCGGCGTCGATCGCCGCCCGAGTGGCGACGATGCTGTCCTCGAGCACGGCGAGGTCGCGCTCGTGGTGGCCGACGTCGTCGGACAGGCCGGCGAGCGCCTCGTCTGCGAGCGCGCGCTGGTCGGCGCGGGCCTTCGCTGCCTGCTCCGCTTGCGGGCCGAGTTCGTCGAGCTCGAACAGCAGCGTGATCGTCTCGTCCTCGCGCGCCTTCAGCTCGCCTTCGACCGTGGCGATCTCGTGCTGCACGGCCTCGTACTCCCGCGCGTTGGTCACGGCCATCAGCTGCGTGCGGTACTTGGTCAGCCGCTGCTGCAACGCGGCGACGTCGCGGTCGCCGGCGCGTCGCCGTGTCTGTCGATCCTCGATGGTGCCGGTGAGCGCCTGCAGGGCCCCTTCGGCCTCCGCGACCGGGGCTTCGATGTCGAGGCGTCGCTGGCCGACCGCGTCCAGAGTGGTGCGGAGCGCCGCGGCCTGGCGTTCCAGTTCCTGCAGGTGCCGTAACTGCTCGAGCGCGGGGTGCACGGGCAGGACGGTATCACGCGCGGGCTGCGACAATGGACGCGTGCATCCTGGTGGCGGGGGTTCCGAGCAGATGGTCGACGTGGTGGTGATAGGCGGGGGACCCGTCGGGCTGGCGTGCGCCATCGAGGCGCAGCGCGCCGGGCTGTCGGTCCGGGTGATCGACAAGGGCGCTCTGGTCAACTCGATCGTGGGCTACCCGGCGCGCATGGAGTTCTTCTCGACACCCGACCTCATCGAGATCGGCGGCTACCCGTTTCCTGTGCAGGGGTACAAGCCGTCGCGTGAGGAGGGCATCGAGTACTACCGCGGCGTGGCGGCGCGCGAGCGCATCGACATCCGGCTCTACGAGCGCGTGCTCGACGTGGAGGGCCGGCAGGGCGACTTCACGGTGGTGACGTCGCGCGGCAGGTATCGTGCGGGCAATGTCGTGGTCGCGACGGGCTTCTTCGACATTCCCAACCGTCTCGGCGTGCCGGGCGAGGACCTGCCGAAGGTGACGCACTACTACCGGGAACCGTATCCCTACGTGCAGCAGCGCGTGGCGGTGATCGGCGCCAGGAACAGTGCCGCGAAGGCCGCACTCGACTGTTACCGGCACGGCGCGCAAGTCACCCTCGTCGTGCGTGCGCCGGCGCTCTCCGAGACCGTGAAGTACTGGATCAAGCCGGACCTCGAGAACCGCATCAAGGAAGGGTCGATCGTTGCGTACTTCGACAGCACCGTCGCGGAGATCCGCGAGGCGTCGCTGCTGGTGCGGACGCACGGCGGCGTCATCGAACTGCCAAACGACTTCGTGCTCGCAATGACGGGCTATCAGCCCGATTTCACGTTCCTCGAGCGGCTCGGCATCACGTTCCACCCTGATGGGTACCGCACGCCGATGTTCGACGAAGCGACGTTCGAGAGCGCGCGCGCCGGATTGTTCCTGGCCGGGACCGTCTGTGGCGGCCTCAAGACCAATCGCTGGTTCATCGAGAACGGACGCTTCCACGCGCAGCAGATCGCCAGGCACCTCGCGGGGCAGCGGACGGAGGCGATCCCGTTCGAGGCGATTCACTGGAAGACGGAGGAGTAGCGGCAAGCGGACGAGCCGGCAAACGGCAAACGGCAAACGGGAACCGGATGGCGCCGGATCGCCACGACCGACTCGAGGGGGAGGGCGCAAGGGAACGTGTCGATGTACTCACGCTCAGAGCTCGCGGGGCACGCCAGGGCGCTCGGCATCGGGACGGGCGATCTGCTGATGGTGCACGCCTCGGTGCGCGCGGTCGGCCGCGTCGCCGGCGGTCCCGACCAGATCCATCTCGCCCTCGAGGATGCCGTCGGCGACACGGGCTCGCTGCTGATGTACGCGAGTTGTCCCGAGCACTTCGACGAGATCGGGCGGGGCACGCACTCGTCCGCGGTGGAAGCGACGTTGCGGCACGCGCTGCCGGCGTTCGACCCGCACACCGCTCGGTCCGCGCGCGACAACGGGACGCTCGTGGAGTTCCTCCGCACGTGGCCCGGCACGGTCGCCAACGAGCACGTGGTGCGGTTCGTCTGCCGGGGGCCGCATGCAGCCATCCTGTTCGATGGGCAACCGTGGAATTACGCGTACGGGACTGGCTCACCGCTCGACCGGTTCGCCGCGCTCGGCGGCCGTATCCTGCTCTTCGGCAGCGACCATGACCAGGTGACGTTCCTCCATCACGTCGAGCACGTCGTAGACGTGCCGGGGAAGCGCGTGGTGCGCTACGAAGTGCCGTGGCTCGTGGACGGCCAGCGGGCGTGGCGTGCCTGCGAGGAGTTCGACACGTCGCGCCCGGCGCACGCAGCGTGGCCCGAGGACGTGTTCCTCCGGATCACGGACGCGTTCCTGCGCCAGTCGAGCAACCCGGGCGGCCGCATCGGGGACGCGACGTGCTTCGTGCTCGACGCGCGGCCGCTGCGGGAGTTCGCGCTCGACGTGTTGCGGGATCTCGTCCACGAGCCGGTGCGTGCGATGGAGTGGCTCTCGCCGCCCGCTCGCCCGTGACCGTCGCCCTCCATCAGGTGAGGCGCTGCCGTACGTAGCCGTCGCCCCCAGGGCGACGGGGGCGCGGTGTCACGGCAGTCCGGGCGTCATCTTGAGCCTTACCTCGCTGCACGTGGCGCGCGTGCCGTCCGGGCCGACGAAGACGATCGTGCCGGGCCCATGCTACCTCGGCAATCCCGCCTTGCCGAGCCGCCCCCGGGCGGACTACAGTCGCGGCAGATCCGTGATGTCCTGCCTCCCCCGCACACTCTGGCCGCGGACCATCCTGTCGGCTCTCCTGACGGTTGCACCGGCGACGCTCACGCTTGCGCAGACGCCCGTCACGCCATCGCTCGCCTCCGCCGGGCCTGCGGCCGCAGCGCGTCTGGAGTTGCGCCCGAGCGACCGGGTGATCCTGATCGGCAACACGCTTGCCGAGCGGCAGCAGCACTTCAACAACTTCGAGGCGGCGCTGCTGGCCGCACATCCGACACTCGACCTGTCGGTGCGCAATCTCGGGTGGAGCGCCGACACACTCACCCTGCAGCCGCGCCCGCTGAACTTCGGGGACGCGAAGCAGCACCTCACGACCTACGGCGCCGACGTCATCCTCGCGTTCTTCGGCGCCAACGAGTCGTTCGCCGGTGAGGCGGGCCTGGCACAGTTCGAGAAGGATCTCGAGACGTACGTCGCCACGCATCTCGCGGCCCGGTACAACGGCGAGAGCGCACCGCGACTCGCGCTGGTGTCCCCGATTGCCCATGAGAAGCTCGCGCGCCTCGTGCACGTGGACGTCGATGCGCGAAACCGTGAACTCGCGCGCTACACCGAGGCCATGCGCCGCGTCGCGGCGCGGGTGCACGTACCGTTTGCCGACGTGTTCACACCGACGCTCGAGGCGATGCGCGCCGCCAGGGCGCCGCTCACCGTCAACGGGATCCACCTGAACGAGGAGGGCGACCGCGTGTTTGCCGGCATCCTCACCGAGGCGCTCGGATTCGGCGCCGCGCCGTTGCCGGAGGCGGGCAAGGCGTTCGTGCAGCTGAAGGCCCTGCTGCACGAGAAGAACCGCCTCTTCTTCCTTCGTTGGCGACCACTCAACGCGGAGTACGTCGTGGGCCGGCGGGTGGACCCGTTCGGGTCCGTGAGCTTCCCGCCGGAGATGGCGCAGTTGGAACGGATGATCGCCGAGCAGGACAAGAAGATCTGGCGTCAGGTCGGGCTGGTCGCGCGCGACGCGGCGCCATCGTCGAAGCGGACCGGTTCCTCGGCGCCGGCTGGAGGCGCACGATGATCGCGCGAGCGCTGCTGGTGGCGACGTGCCTCGTGGGTGGCATCGCGGTTTCGTCGGTTGCGCAGGAGCCCAACCGCGGCGGCTCACTCGACCTCGCGTCGGAAGACCCGAAGGTCGCGCTCGAGCGGCTGAAGGTTGCCGACGGCTACCAGGTGTCGCTGTTTGCCTCCGAGGTCCAGTTTCCCGACCTTGCGAAGCCGCTCGCGATGACGTTCGACGAACGCGGCCGCCTGTGGGTGCTCACCTCGCCGACCTATCCTCACCTGCGTCCCGACGAGAAGCCGCGCGACAAGCTCATCGTCATCGAAGACACCGACCGCGACGGCAAGGCGGACCGGAGCTCGGTGTTCGCCGACGACTTGTACATCCCGACGGGATTCGCCCTTGGTGACGGCGGCGTGTACATCGCCGAGCAGCCGAACCTGACGTTCCTGAAGGACACCGACGGCGACGGCAAGGCCGACCAGCGGCGCATCCTCCTGCACGGGTTCGGCACCGAGGACAGCCATCACTCGATCCACGCCTGGACGTGGGGTCCGGATGGCGCCCTGTACTTCCAGGAAGGGACGTTCCTGCACTCGCAGGTCGAAACGCCGTATGGGCCGCGGCGGCTGTCGTATGCCGGCGTGTGGCGCTACGAACCGCGCACCGAGAAGCTCGACGTGTTCGTGTCGTACCCCTTCGCGAACCCGTGGGGGCACGTGATCGACACGTGGGGCCAGAACTTCATCTCGGACGCGTCCAACGGCTACAACTACTGGGGCACGGCGTTCTCGGGGCACGTGGACTACCCGCGCAAGCAGAAGCCGATGCAGGAGTGGACGCTCACGCGTGTGCGTCCGACCAGCGGCAGCGAGTTCGTGAAGAGCCGCCACTTCCCCGAGTCGGCGCAGGGCAACTTCCTCTACAACAACGTCATCGGTTTCCAGGGCATCAAGCAGTACCGGACCGTCGAGGAGGGGTCGGGATTCGTCGGCATCGAGGTGGAGCCGTTGCTGCAATCCACCGATGCGAACTTCCGTCCGGTGGGCATGCAGTTCGGACCCGACGGCGCGCTGTACGTGATCGACTGGTTCAACCCGCTCATCGGCCACATGCAGTACTCACTGCGCGACTCGCGTCGTGACAAGACGCGGGGGCGTGTGTGGCGCATCACGGCGAAGGGCCGGCCGCTGCTCGAATGGCCGACGATCCACGGCGCCTCGGTGACCGCTCAGCTCGACCTGCTGAAGGCCTACGAGGACCGGACCCGCTACCACGCACGGCTCGCGCTCCGCGACCGGCCCGTCGACGACGTGATCCCCGTCGTCGAGCGCTGGATTGCCGCGCTCGATCGGGACGACCCAGGGTACGAGCACCATCTCCTCGAGGCGCTCTGGGTGCACGAGAGCCACGACCGCGTGAACATCGCGCTGCTGAAGCAGTTGCTGGGCGCCAGGGAATTCAGGGCGCGTGCTGCCGCCGTGCGCGTCCTGCAGCACTGGCTCGATCGGGTGAGTGATGCGATGCCGCTGCTCGCAGCGGCCGTCGCCGACCCCGAGCCCCGCGTGCGGCTCGAAGCGGTGCGCGCGCTCAGCTTCGTGCCGACGGCCGAAGCCGCGAGCCAGGCGCTCGAGGTGCTCAGGCACCCGATGGACTACTACCTCGACTACGTGCTCGAGTCCACGATGACGACGCTCGAACCGGCGTATGTGCCGGTGCTCACGACGGGCGGCACGTTCGCCGAGGGCAATGCGGCAGGGCTGGCGTACGTGCTCGGTCGGCTTGCCCCCGAGGACCTCGTTCGCGTGAAGCGCAGCACGCCCGTGTACCACGCGCTCCTGTCACGTGCCGGCGTGCCGGTGCAGGCGCGGCGCGAGGCGCTCGAGGCCCTCGCCTCGCAGAACGGCTCCACGCTGGTGCGGGAGGCCATCGCGGCGGTCGAGCGCGGCGACGGCAAGGCAGGCAATGCGCCGTCGCTGGCTGAGCTGATGCAGCTCGTGGGCGCGCTGCCGCGCACGCAGCTCGCGGCCGAACGCGCGGATGTCGAGCGACTGGCACGCGGGGCGCGCACCGATGCGGTCCGTGAAGGCGCGTTCGCGGCCCTCATGCGCATCGACGACGACGCGTCGGCGGCCTGGGCGCTGTCGTCTGCGTCGCCGAGGCTGCGCATCGACATGCTGCGAGGCGCGGCGACGCTGCCGAACGGAGCGGCGTTCCAGAGCCTCCAGGGGCTGCTGCTGCCTTCCCTGGAAGCGGCAGCCCTCGGTGCCGCGGGGCGGCATGCGGGCGCCCCTGTCATTGGCCGCTACGTGAGGCTGGTTCGCCCCGGGCGGGCGCATGTGCTCAGCGTGACGGAAGTGCAGGTGATGAGCGCTGGCCGGAATGTCGCGCCCGCGGGAACGGCAACGCAGTCGAGCATCGTTGCGGGCGGCGCCACCGGTGGACACCCGGCTCGGGCCATCGATGGCGGCGTGGACATGGCGGCAGGCGCCGGCGGCGATCCGATGAACGGGACGCATGCCTTCACGAGCGCCGAAGCCGATCCCTGGTGGGAGCTCGATCTCGGCGCCGAGCGTCCCATCGATGCGATCGCGCTCTGGCCGGCCTCCTCCGACACCAGGAGCGGCCTTTACGTCGCCATTCTGGACGCCAACCGCGAGGTCGTGTTCGTGCGCGACGGACTACGCATCGCCGGTGCGCCAGAGACGATCGCCATCGCCGGCGACCTGTCGCAGTCGGTGGCGGCGACTGGCATGGCGCTGCTGCCGCAGTTCGAAGGGCGCGAGCAGGACGGGGTGGCCGTCCTTGCCGCGTTCATGCGCGATCCGGCCCACCGGCAGGCGGCGATGGCCGCGATTCGTCGCCTGCCGCCGAGCACCTGGCCCGAGGACCGCATCGCGCCGCTTGCCGACATCGTGCTCGCGCACGTGCGGAGCATTCCCCCGGCCGACCGCACGGGGACGGCATTCCTCGAGGCCGTCGGCTTCGGCCACGAGCTCGCGACGCGCATGCCGGCTGCCGAGCGCGACCGCTTCTCCCGCGCCCTCGACGCACTCGTGGTGCGCATCATCCGCATCGAGGCGGTTGCCTCTCAGATGCGCTACGACATCTCGAGGTTCAGCGTCGCGGCCGGCGAAGAGGTCGTCATCGAGTTCGTCAACCGTGACGAGATGCCACACAACCTGCTGGTCACGAAGGAAGGCGCGCTCGAGACCGTGTCGCTGAAGGCGGAAGCGATGGTGTCGTCGCCCGACGCGTTCGGCAAGAGCTTCATTCCCGACACACCCGAAGTGCTGTTCTCGATCCGCCTGCTGCAGCCGGGTGAAACCGTGCAGGCGCGCTTCACGGCGCCCTCGGCCCCGGGTTCCTATCCGTTCGTCTGTACCTTCCCCGGCCACTGGCGGACGATGAACGGCACCGTCGACGTCGTTCGTTCGCCTGCGCAGGTGTCCCAGCCATGACGATCCGCCAGATCTTCGACCTGAAGTGGTCCCTCGTGTTCGCGCTCGTCGGGGTGACGAGTCTCGCGCTCGTGGTCGACACGGACGAGGCTCCGGCGCAGGGCCGTGCCCCGCACGTCGTGTTCGTGACCGGAGACGACGAATACCGATCCGAGATCACGATGCCGATGATCGCGGCGATACTCGAGCAGCGGCACGGGCTCCGGGCGTCGGTCGCGTATGCGAAGCCGATTCCGCAGACCAAGGACAACATCGAGGGCCTCGAGGCGCTCGAATCGGCTGACCTGATGGTGATGTACACGCGCTTCCGTCGCCTGCCTGACGACCAGCTCGCGCGCATCACCAGGTACGTCGCATCCGGCAAGCCTGTCGTGGGCCTGCGCACGAGCACGCATGCGTTCCTCTACCCGAAGGAGAGCCCGCACGTGGCGCTCAACGACGGCTTCGGACGCGACGTGTTCGGGCAGAAGTGGATCACGCATCACGGCAGCAAGTCCACGACATCGGTGACGCTGAACGCCCCGCAGGCGCAGCACCCGATCCTGCGCGGCGTCTCGCCGTTCCAGGCGCGGTCGTGGCTCTACCACGTCGAGCCGCTCAACGGGCCGGCGACGGTGCTGTTACAGGGTGAGTCGCTGAACTCGCAGCAGGCCGCCAGGCTCGACACGTACCCGCCGAACCAGCCAGTCGCCTGGACGCGCGAGCACAACGGTGCACGCGTGTTCTTCACGACGCTGGGCCACCCCGCCGACTTCGAGCAGGAGTCGATGCGGCGGCTCGTCGTGCAGGGTATCCTCTGGGCGCTCGGGCGCGATGTTCCGTCAGCCGGCGCCGATGCCACGCCCGTGGCCCCGTACGTCGCGCCGGAGAGCTTCGACCTGTCCAAGGTGCCGCAGGGGTAGGGTGGAGGCTCACGCGTTCGACATCAGGCGGGCGAGCGTCGCCGACGCCGACGTCATCGCGCGGCACCGCGCCGACATGTTCCGTGACATGGGGCAGCTGGCTGACGACTGGCGGTCCGTGCTGATCGCGCAGACGACCGAAACCCTGCGCACCGATCTCGAGTCGGGTGAGTACGTGGGGTGGCTCGCGACACCGGCCGGCGATCCCGCCACGATCATCGGCGGTGGCGGCGCGCTGTTGCGCCGCCGGCTCGCCCGCATCGCCGGCAGCGGGCCGCATGCGAGCCTCGCCCCAGGCAGAGAAGCACTCATCGTGAACGTCTTCACGGAGCCCGAGTGGCGTCGTCGTGGTGTGGCGCGACGCATCGTCGAGGGAATCGTCGCGTGGGCGCGCGCGGATCGCCGCGACACCATCGTGCTGCACGCGTCGCAGGACGGTCGTGGGCTCTACGAGTCGATTGGTTTCCGCGCGACCAACGAGATGCGCTACGTCGGCCCGCCGCGGCGAGACTGATCCGGACGTGCACGAGACGGCCTGCTCCGCGCCGTCGTTGCGACCATGTGACGGCGACCGCGGGTAGGGCGTGCGCTTCGTCGCGCGCGCCGACCGGCGCGGGCCCACCCAGGAGGCGTTGATGGCGATTGCGGTCGTCAGGTTGGGAAGCCCGCGCGGACAAGACGAAGGACTGCGCATCGGCACCGTGCGGCGCCCGCCGCGCGGCGTGGCGAAAGCCGAGTTCGCGTCGCGCGACTTCTACGACGTGTGGCTGCCGAACCTCGCGCCGAGCGAGGCGCTGGTGAAGGAGGCGCTGCACGCGGAGGACGACCGCGCATGGAAGTCGTTCGAGCGCAAGTACCGCGGCGAGATGAAGAAGCCCGAGGCCGCGCATCTCCTCGACCTGCTCGCGGCGCTCTCTCACGGCACCAACGTCGCGGTGGGCTGCTATTGCGAGAACGAAGCCCGCTGCCACCGATCGATCCTGAGGCAGCTGCTGATCGGCCGAGGCGCGGCGCTGTCGTGACGTCGTTTGGTGCGGCCGCCCGCCCTGCCCGCGCCTTCGACATTCCCGGATCGCCGCATTCCCGCATTCTTGGTCCAGCCGGCAACGTCTGGCAGAATCGCTGTGCCGTTCTGCGGGCCCATAGCTCAGCGGTCAGAGCCGCCGGCTCATAACCGGCCAGTCCCAGGTTCGAATCCTGGTGGGCCCACTTCTCCTCGCTTCGCTCGTCGAATGGGCCCACCCGCCTTCAGGCCCTGCGGCTCCGGTCCTGCGGACCTCGCCTCCGGGCTCGAATCCGGCGCCACTGCAAGTTGTTGGGCATGGCGCCACGCACTCAACAAGGCTGCTCGTACAGCAGGTGCCCGTCGCGCGCGCCGGGGGCTCGGGTGACCAGGGTGACGCGGCGGGCAAGGCCCGACGCCTACGTGCGGCTCGCGAAGAACACGTGGGCCCACCCGCCTTCAGGCCCTGCGGCTCCGGTCCTGCTCCCGCGCACGCTTACCGTGTGGCCTTGCTCTGCAGGCCCGCCGCGACGCGGGCGACGTCGTCCATCACGCGCAGCAGGTTCCCACTCCACAGGCGCGCGATCTGCTCCTCGGTGTAGCCGCGGCGCACGAGCTCGAGCGTCACATTGAACGTCTCGTGCGCGCCGTTCCATCCGTCGACGCCACCGCCGCCGTCGAAGTCAGACGAGATGCCGACGTGCTCGATGCCGATCTTCTTCACGAGGTAGTCGATGTGATCCACGAAGTCGGCGACCGTGGCGCGCGGCTGCGGGAACCGACGGTTGACCGACGCCATGCCGGACCGGAACGTCGCGCGCTGCTCGTCGGTCATCGCCGCGAAGCCGCCTGCCGGCAGGCTCTTGCGCAGCGCCGCAACCGCGGCGGCGCGTTCCGGAGAATCGGGCGGCTTGATCTTCACGTAGCCATCGAACGCCACCGCCTGCACCACGCCGCCGTTCTTCCTGATCGCCTCGAGTTCCTCGTCGTCCAGGTTGCGGCTGTGGTTGGCGACGGCCCGCGCCGACGAATGCGAGGCGATCACGGGAGCCTTCGAGAGGGCGATGGCCTGCAGGTTGGCCTGCTTGGACGGGTGCGACAGGTCGATCATGAAGCCGACGCGATTGAGCTCCGCGATCGCCTGCCTGCCCAGCTCACTGAGGCCGCCGTGTTTCCATCCGTCGCGCTCGCCCGTGTTCGAGTCGGCGAACTGGCTGTGCCCGTTGTGCGCGAGCGACATGTAGCGGCCGCCACGCTCGAAGAACTCGCCGATGCGGGAGAGATCGGTCCCAATCGGGTACGCGTTCTCGACGCCGATGAGGGCCACCTTCCTTCCTGACGCGGCAATCGCCCGCACGTCCTCAGCGGTCCTGGCGAGGCCGATCCGCTGCGGCGCGATGTCGGTCACGAGCCGTTGAATGGCGTCGAACTTCGCGGTCGCCTCCTTGTACGCCTTGTCGTAGCCCTGCTGCGTCAGCGGGCCCTGGCCCACATAGACGATGAGGAAGGCGGCGTCCAGGCCGCCGGCCTCCATCTTCGGCAGGTCCACCTGCGAATCGAGCGCCTGCCCGTAGTTGCGTGCCGCCGTGAAGTTGCGCACGTCGATGTCGACGTGCGTGTCCAGCGTGATGACGCGATCGTGGATGGCGCGCGCCCTGGCCATCAGACTGGCGTCAGGAGACTGGGCGTACGCGGCCGCGCTCGCGGCGATCATGACCGCCGCGAAGGCACTGTGTCTGAGAGAACTCATCGGCCAATCTTGCCAGAAGTCATGCGCCCCACACGCGACGCCGTGAGCGTCACGTCGGCGCGGCTCCAGGCTTTCGTGAAGCGCGTCTCGACGACCGCGGCCTCGGCGGTCTTGCCCTGGGCGCGCAAGGCCTGCACGAGCCCGAAGAGGGCCCACCCGTTGTCGCGATTGCGACGCAGGTCCTCCCAGTACACCGTCTCGGCCTCACGAGCCCTGCCAGCTTCGAGCAGGACCGCGCCGAGCGCCAGCCGCGACGGCGAGTGCCACTCCGACGGCTCGGTGTAGACCAGGCCGTCTTCAATCCGGACGGCATCCTCGATCCGCGCCACGGCGGTCCGGTAGTCGCCACGTGCCGCAGCGATCTCACCGCGCAGCACCGCGGGGCCGATCGACAGGATCGATCGCGCCGTATTGGGCGAGAAGAGCGGCTGCTCCAGGCTCGGGTCGCCCAGCACGGTCTCGAGCGCCGACAGCTCACGCTCCGCCGCCTCGACATCGCCCCCGGCGACCAGCGCCTGGCCTCGCGCGTAGTGCCACGCACCGCGCAGGAAGGCGTTGGTCGGGCCGGGATCGGGCTGCCGCAGGATCTCCTCCCACCGCCCGAAGCGGACGAGCGCCCAGTAAGGTACGACGCGGAATCCCGCAAGCAGCGGCAGTTCGGCCAGCTGTTCATTCGTCACCTTCGCCGCGACCTTGTGCGCGGCATCCAGTGCGGTGGCGCTCTGGCCGTCGGCGGCCGCGGCGAACCAGAGGAAGTGCACGTTGTGCGGGTAGTAGGCCATCGGGTACAGGCCCTGGGCGCGGCACTGAGTGATGTAGTCCTCGTCGGCGGCCGCAGCGAGCTGGTTGCTCTTCATCGCATCGGCATATCGGCCCACGCGCTGATAGATGTGCGACGGCATGTGCACCATGTGGCCTGCGGCCGGCATCAGCGTGAGCAGCGTGTCGGCGGCGTGCTCGGCGCGCTCGGGTGTGGATGTCGACTCGATGAGGTGGATGTACATGTGCAGCGCCCCCGGGTGCTTCGGGTGCGCCTGCATCACCCGTTCGGTGAGCGCGACGATCTCGGCGGTGCCCTCGTGGGGGCGGCCATCGGGCATCCAGTAGCCCCACGGCCGCAGGTCCATCATCGATTCGACGTACAGCATCGCGATGTCCGGATCTGCAGGGAAGCGCTCGTGAACCGTGCGCATCGCCTCTGCGTACGCGCGGTCGTTGGCCACTCGCTGTTCCGCCGACCCGGAGTACCGCACCGCCAGCGCGTCGATGAGCGCCCGTTCGCGCGGGGTGGCGCGGGCCTTGAGCGACTGCGCCTTGCGCACCAGTTCGAGGGCCTGAGGTTCCTCGTTGGGCTCCATCAGCGCGTTTATGTTCGGTCCGAGGACGAGCGCCTGTCCCCAGTACGCCATGGCGAGCCGGCTATCGAGGCGAGCGGCTTCGCGAAAAGCCCGCCGCGCCTCGGCATGGTTGAAGGCGTATCCGAGGTTCAGGCCCTGGTTCATGAAGCGCTGAGCGCCTGCGTGAGCCGTGCTGACTCGGAACGTGTGGGCGCCAAGGTTCTGCAACCGCGGGGCGAGCTGGCCGTCCGGACCGGCCCTGGCGGCCTCGGGCGCGTCGGCGTAGTGCTTGTGGGAGCCGGATGATGCGGTGTCGGAGGTCTGACCGCCCGCAGGCACGACCGATGAATGAAGCAGGATCGCCAGCGCGATGCTGCGAGAGACGGCAGCCATGAGACCTCCTGAGTGAGAGACGTCGGGCAACCCGCGTCGGGTGCGCAAGATCGTCCGGACGCGCGGGAGGGGCGCGTTGAGGATACGCGATAGCGCCGGCGGGGGTTCAGTCCTGCCGGAGCGCAGTCATGGGGCTCGTGCGCGCGGCCCGCCATCCGGGAATCAGGCACGCCGCTGCGCCAACGGTCACGATGACCGCCACCCCGACGAGGCCGGAAGCCGCATCTCCCGCGTCGGTCTCCAGTAGCGCGGCCAGCACCCAGCGATTCGTGAAGCGGCTCAGAAGGAGGCCGCTGATCACCCCGATGCCCAGCAGCCAGGCCCCTGACTTCAGCACGGTGCCCAGCACGTCCCGTTGCGTTGCGCCGATTGCCATCCGGATGGCGAACTCCTGTGAGCGGCGCGCCACGGCGTACGCCATCACGCCGTACACGCCAATCGCCACGAGCAGCAGGCCCACGACGGCAAATGTCGAGAGGATGATCAGGCTGAAGCGCGGCTGCGCGTGGAAGTTCTGCTGCAGAGACGCTTCGAACGTCCCGGCCCCGAGCACTGGTATCGCAAGATCGACGGCCCGGACGGCCTGCTCGAGTGCCGGTGCGAGTGCCTCCGCGTTCCCCGAGGTGCGGGCGATGATCTGCCGCGGGTTCCGGCCCGCCGCGCTCAGCGTCGTCGGGAGATAGACGCCCGGCGCGGGCCGCTCGCGCCAGCCTGCGTTGCGCACGTCGGCGACGACGCCGATGACACTGAAGGTCGTGTTGTCGAGGCGCGCAGGCGCCTTGGCCAGCTCGGGCAGCTCGATGTACTGACCGACCGGATCCTCGTTGCCGAAATAGCGATCGGCAAACGTGCGAGTGATGACGACGACGTGTGCGGCGCTGGTCATGTCGGCCGAAGTGAACGTTCGCCCGCGGAGCGGGGGAAGTTCCATCAGGCCGAGGTAGTGTTCGTCGCACGCGATCATGACGGCTCCGCGAACGTCCGGAGGGACCGGTCGCCCAGGTCGGTTCGCGATCAGCCGCGGGCCGGACAGCGGCCCGCCGCTGGAGGCCAGCGCCACGCCCTGGACGCCGGGGATTGCCCTCGCGCGCGCAAGAGCCTCGGTGTAGTAAGAGTGGCGCTGCGCTGTGTTTCGCTGGTCGTGAGGATCGAACGCCGGGACCACGGAGGCAAGGCCGGTGGGATCGACTCCGAGGTCCGTGCCGAGGAGGGCGACGAAGTTCCGGATCAGCAGCCCTGAGCCGAGCAGGAGCACGAGCGAGAGCGCCACTTCCGCGACGACGAGACCTTGTCGCAGCCAGCCATGCCGGTTGCTGGCACCTGCGCCCTTGCCCGACTCCCTCATGCCGTTGGCGAGGTCCTGGCGCGATGCGTTCCATGCCGGGACGATGCCGACGATCATCGTCGTGAGCACCGCCAGCGCGAGGCTCGCCAGCAGCGCTTCCGGCACCAGTCGGAGCTGGACTTCGGCGGCAATGCCCTGCGGCGGGAGGATGGCCGCGATGGCGCGCATACCCCACCATGCCAGCAGGCAGCCCCCGACGGCGCCGCCCAGGGCGAGCAGGCCGGACTCGGTGAGCAGGTGGGCCATGATGCGCAGCCTGCCACCGCCGAGCGCCGCACGAAGCGTCATCTCACGCTCACGCGTCGTCGCCCGCGCGAGCAGCATGTTGGCGACGTTGCAGCAGGCGATGAGCAGCAACAGGACGACTGCGCCGAGCAGCGTGAACAACACGGTGCTGAACCGGCCGACGACCCGGTAGCGCAGGTCGAGCACGTCGATCCGCACCTGTGGCGGATACTCGTCGGGGTGCGCAAGGGCGCGCCGCTTGACGATCGTCGTCATGCGTTCGCTCGCTTCAGCCAGCGTGACGCCGGGCTTGACTGAGGCTTGGTACCAGAAGCGACGTTCGTCTGGCGGCGTCACGCCGCGCCGCAGGGCGAGCGGCACCCACATGCTGGTGGCCTGCCACCCGAAGCGCTCCGGCATCACGCCGATGACGGTGCGCGGCGTGTCGTTCACGGTGATGACCTGTCCGAGCACATCGTCACGGCCGCCGAACTCCTCGATCCAGGTCGCGTGAGCGAGCACGGCGACCGGAGCCGCTCCCGGCAGCGTGTCGGCATCCGTGAAGACCCGGCCCTTCAGCGGCTGGACGGCGAGGTACGGGAAGGAGTTCGCCGTCATCTCGGTGACGGTGATCATGCCCGAGCCCGTGGCGGTGCGCATGACGCCGGCATCGGTGGTGCTGACGACGACGGTCTCGAAGGCTGTCTGCGGCTCCACGAAGTCGATGACCTCGTCCTGCCCCATCGCCCCGTTGTGGAGACGCTCACCGGTCTCGGCGTTGGTGACGTACACGTTCACCATCCGATCGGGATTGGCGTATGGGAATGGGTCCAGCAGGATGTTGCGCAGGGCGCTGTAGATGACCGTGACACCGCCGATCCCGAGCGCCAGCGTCAGCACCGCGGCGATGGTGAACCCCGGGTTGCGTCGGAGCACGCGCGCCCCGTAGCGGATGTCCTGACGGAGCCAGTCGACCAGCGTCACCGTGTTCATGGCGTAGATCTCCTCGCGGATCCGCGCCGTGTTCCCGAGCTTGCGGCGTGCTGCGGACACCGCCTCGTCCGGCGACATGCCGCGCGCGAGGTTGTCCTCCGTCTCCAGCTCGAGGTACGACTCGAGTTCGCGAGAGCGCTCGTCAGCCCACCAGGCACGTCGGAAGTAGCGGCGCCAGCCCATCGCTCACTCCGTCGCGGGATTCAGCACGCGGTTCACGGCCGCCACCAGCTCCTGCCATCGGGTCGTGCGAGCGGCGAGCTGCTGCTTGCCGGCGGGCGTGAGCCGGTAGTAGCGCGCCTTGCGGTTGTTCTCCGACGTCCCCCAGAAGGAGGCGACCCAGCCGCGATCCTCGAGGCGGTGGAGCGCTGGGTAGAGCGACCCGTGCTGCACCTGCAGCAAGGCGTCGGAACGGTGCTCGATGACGTGCGCGATCGTGTGGCCGTGAGCCGGGCCAGCCTGCAGTGTCTGCAGGATCAGCAGATCGAGCGTGCCCTGAAGGAGATCGGCGTCCAGCGAAGCGGACGAGCGGCGGGGCATGGCGGCGAGAGTACCTCGCATCCCCTACTACCACAAGATGATCTAGTGGACTTCGTCCCGCAAGAATTGCGCGTTTGCCGTTAGGAGACTGTGCCTCAGGTCGATAGCGCAGCGGGTACGGCGCCCGTCGGCCTGAGCACTGGCGCGGGGCGGTGTCGTATTGCTAGGGCTCCATGTACGGCATCGGCGGGACGATGCCGTTCAGGCGTGCGTACACCGTGAGCGCGCCCCGATGGTGCGCGGTGTGGTCGGTGAGAGCGCCGATGACGGCAAAGCGTGGCTCGCCCGCCATGATCGGCCCCGGCGGCAGCGGCGCCAGCAACTCCTTGTCGCTCCTGTCGGCGAACGCGCGCTTGGCCGCCTCGGTCGCGCGGTCGAACCATTCCCGCGCCGCCGCCAGCGACGTGCACGCGGTCACGTCACGCTCCATCCGCTCGAAGTCGAGATCGAAGCCCCCCGGACGGAATGCGCCGTCCGCGAACCACTCGATGGTCTGCGCCGCGTGCGCCACCTGTTGTGCGACCGTCCGCATGCCGCTGGCGGGCGCAAACGTGGACAGAGCTTCGGAGAGGCCGCGCGTCGATCTGTGGAAGTACTCCCGGGCCGCGTCGAGTTCACTCTGGCCTCGCTGAGCAAGTGTCATGGCGATCTCCGTAAGGCCCCGCCGGGTGTGGCGTGGCCGCCGGCATCTTCGGTCGTGTCCGATGCCAATGCAAGGGCTTCGTCGTTCGGTGTCGGCC
>JAEZCY010000148.1 GCA_023429845.1 Acidobacteriota bacterium | reverse complement strand
GTCACCGAGATCACGCTCGACGGCGACCAGCCCGCCGACGGCCTGATCGGCAACATCGGCATCCGCGGCGGCGGGGGCGGCAACGCGTTCTCCATCAACGCGCTGCGCGTCGAGAAGCTCGGCGCCGATGGCACCGAGACCGTGGCGCAGTGGCCGGGCGAGATCGCGCAGCCGCCGGTCACCGTGCCGTCCGCGCCGACGGACGTCAGCGCGATTGCGGGCAACGGCGCCGCGGACGTGTCGTGGACCGCGCCGTCCGACGACGGCGGCAGCGCCGTGACGTCCTCGACCGTGACCGCGCAGCCCGGCGGTGCCACGTGCACGACGGACGCGACCGGGTGCACCGTCACCGGGCTGTCGAACGGCACGGCCTACACGTTCACGGTGACCGCGACGAACGCGGCCGGGACATCGGAGGCGTCGGCGCCGTCGGCTCCCGTCACGCCGTTCGGCGCACCCGGGACCCGCGGGTCGGTCGCGTTGGCCGTGTCCGCCGAGGCGGTGTGCATCGACGGCACGCCGCGCGTCACCGTGCACGTGCGCAACGCCGAGCGCGTGCCCGTGCTGGTCGCCGCGACGTCGCCCTGGCGCGGGGTCGGAGGGTGGCTGGTGTGGCCGGGGTCGACCGTGCAGAAGACGTGGACCGTGCCGGGTACGAGCGTCGACGCCGGGGCGGTGCGGGTCACCGGGGCGGGGATCGTCGCGTGGGGGGCCGGGCTCAGCGGGTACGACGCCGGGTACGCGGGGGTGAGCTGCGGGTGAGGCGGTCGGCGGCACCTGTCGTCGCTGACAATTTCGTCATACGCTATTCGACGTGGTGAGTGACGAGCAGATCCAGCAGTGGGCCGACGAGGCCGAGGCCGGCTACGACGTCGACGCGCTCAAGCGTCGAGGCCGTGGCCGGCCCGGCCGCGGCGCGGAGCCGATGCAGGTCGTCGCCGTGCGGCTCACCGCCACCGAGCTCGAGGCCCTCGACGCCACCGCGGCGAAGCAGCACATGACCCGGTCCGAGGCGATCCGGGCCGCGCTAGCGCACTTCGCCGCGTGAGGGTTCACCGCAGCGCGCACAAGCACGGCGTCACCCCGGACGACGCGGTCCAGGCCGCCGCCTGGCCGCTCTGGGTGGAGCCGCTCGACGACGGACCACCCTCACGAGAGCTGCGCCTCGGTTTCGACACTCGCGCGCGCCTGCTGGAGACCGTCGTCCTCGTGCTGGAGAACGACGACGAGCTGGTCATCCACGCCATGCCCGCCCGGAGGAAGTACCTCGACCTCCTGCCGTGACGCAGCCGGGCGCCGGACAGAGCGACGTCGCTCGCCGCTCGGTCCGGCACCCGCACGCGCTCACCGGAAGGTCTGCACGACCTCGATGGTGCCGACGATGCTGTCGTTGAGCTCCTCGAGCCGCTCGGCGGGGATCCAGTACTCGAGAATCGTCTCGCCGCCGGCCTGCTGGACGTCGAACTCGTCCAGGAACGCACGCCGCACGTCGAACCGCGTCACGTACCCCACGCCCGACGCCTTGACGTTCCAGTCGCGCGCGATGCGCACCGCGTAGTCCTCGTTGAGCACCGGGTAGAAGATCGGCTGGTCCGGGAGCCGCGGCGGCCACCGCCGCCACCCGCTCGCCTCGACGAGCGCGAGCTCCTCCGGGCCCGTTGGACGCCAGAGCGTCACCACGTCCTGCTCGACCACCGTGCTGCACCTCTTCCTGCTGACCGGGAGCGGGGACGGTAGCAACCATGCGCATCGGTGCACCACGGCTTTCGCGCCCCCTTGCACGCGGGCACGCCACAGGCTCCACGGGATCGGTAGACGCCGCCCAGAGTCACCACGCCCCGCCTTGGAGGCAGCCAACGACCGATCGCTCTTGCGGGACCAGGTGGAACGCGTGAGCGACGCTTCCCTAGTGGCGACCGTGAGGCCGGGCAGCTACGCACCGCCCAGCCCGTCGCGCGAAACGTGTTGCTTGGGAACCGCACCGGAACTCTGTTCGCCCCGGCAGATTCGAACCGCCGACACCCGCTTTAGGAGTTCGATCTCGGTCCACCGGTAACGCGCTGACCTGCGGAACTACATGCCGTAGTTTGCGCAGTGAGCCCGTTTCGGCGTCCCGCTGACCACGGCGGCAGGGCAGGTCGCCTTCGTCAGACTGGTGAGAGCCCCTCTGGCGAGATGGTGAGCCAGCACCGCACGACGCGTCCCTACGTCGTCGCCGCCAAGCTGGACCACAGATCTCGGACACGCGGGTCCACCTCGGCCGACACGAGTCGGCCGGCGACTAGTTCCGGCGGCGCGACGTGGCAACGGAAAAAACGCTTCCGGGTGCCGCGCGCGGACCGCGCTTCCTCCGTGAGTACGCCGGAATCCAAGAGAGCCCTCAACAAGCCTTTCCACCGCGGACTCGCCGAAAGTGTCTCCATCGCCCGGTCGGTCTCGCAAACTGGATTCGCGCGCTCGTACGCTCGCGCCAGCCCCTCCAGGAGATCGCCCACCCCTTCCTCCACCGCCCAGACTGGGTCGTCCTCGGCGCCTGAAAGCGCGGAAGGCAGCCCCGCCTGCGCGAGCGCTTCTCGCATCGCACCGGGCTCGTAAACGACCTGCAGTTCGCCACCTTCGGAGGACCAGCTAATACCAATGACGTCTCGGTTCCACTCGAGTCCCACAATGTCCAGGCGTGACCCTGACCCCAAGGCCGGCTCCTCGAAGGTCGTCGCCTCGGAAGTACATGCGCTCAATCGAGCGCCCCTCATGTCGCACCTCCGGAGCCGACAACGCCTGAGGTTGAGGCGTTCTACATCCACTCCTGCCCAACTCACGCCAGCAAACTCGAACCCATCCAAAGTCAACTCGCGACTACTGCCGAACGTTCGGATAATTGCAACGAAAAGGGCGCCGCAGTTTTCTGATATTTGCTCGCGCCTCAGGAACGCTGAGTTCACGACCCTTTGTAGCCGAGAAGTTAACTCGACGGGGTCGACTGCCCCAACCTCGAGCCTCTCGGCAACATAGGCGGCAAGCTCGTCGGTGATATCCGACTTTGACAACAATTGAGACAGGGCTGTGCAGTCTCCCTCCTCCCAAACCGACGCTATGCGTGCTGCGAGGAAGAACAGCAGGAATGTCTCGTGTTCGAACTCAATCGCACCGAGAGGGCCCGCACTCGCCATAAACGCTAAGGTCGGGGCGCGCTCCACCAGAATCCTCTGGTCGTCGCCGTCTAGGCCGATTACTCCGGCGAAAAGTTCGGCGATCTCCCTCAACGACGACCTCGACAACTGTCTCGTCTCTTGGCGCCACATCTCCAGCGCGAGCTCGATGTAGTACTCACGCAACGAGGTCGAGTCGATAAGAGGCCTTCCAGTCTTGCTCAAGAGTTTGGCCTCTTGCTCGCGCCCCAGGTAGGAATCAATTAGCGAGTCCAAGAAGCGCCTACCTGGCCCAATCTCCACCCCAAGGCTAACGAGTTCGACAACCCTCTTGACAAAAAGGGGCCGCCCTCTCAACTCCGCTACCGGGTCCGGCGCGAAGACCTCATCCACCTGCGCAATCAGCGCCTCATCACCACCAAGCAGCCGTGCGGAGTACTCCCGCACCTGCTCACTTGTCCATCGGTGGAGCCGGACAGGCCACTGGCTCCAGCTTTGGGCGCCCGCTGAACTCCGCACGTTAGCGCGCGAAAGGAACTCTTGTTCGTAATAGACACTTCGCGCGGCCGCGATCAGCGCGCCCTGGCCATCCAGTTGTTCGAGAAATAGCGACAGAGAACCGAAGGCGTCGTCGTAGCCACCCTGGGTCCCAATCAGTTCGTCGAACCCATCCACGACAGGGACCAAGAGACCTTCCCTAACGAGCGGGGCAACTGCGTGGTAGGTAAGGGATGTGCGCAGATCTTGGAGCTCGACCGCCATGGCCTCGTTAAACCGTGCCAATGCCCGCCCTTGAGCATTCACGTATAGATAGAGGTGCTCTGCTTCCCCGCGCAGGTACTTGTCCGCTTGCTCTCGGACGAGTTCTCTCAGCGCGGTAGTTTTGCCACTACCGGCGTCGGCTGTTACAAACACGAGTCGTGTGCGACCGTCCGAGTCATCCACGATGAGGCGGGTCAGAAGATCGAGAGCGCACCCTTCTAGGCGCTCGCCAAGCGGTGGCTCAGCGTGCGCGTTAAGGTCCAGGTATGCCGGCTCTGAGGGCATCGTGGCAACGATCGCCCGGGCAATGCCGGCGAGGTCCGCCATCTGCGCAGAAGCGAGGAATTGGGCGTAGGTGGGGAAGCTGCCAGTCTGCGTCGCGACCGTACCGTCCGGCGCCACAGAGAGTTCCGCCCGGTTGCCTCGCACCGTCCATCTGAAGGATGCATCACCACCCGACTCGCCCACCGCGACTTCCGTGCCCACATCCGCGAACGCAGCCAGGTCCCGCCGGATACTCTCGATGTCCATTGCGTTTCCTTAGTACGTGTACACCTGGATGGTGTAGTTGGTCGCTGACAGGCAGTGGTCATTCTTCCCTACCCCGAGAGCGCGCCGCCTGACAAGCCGGAGGTCGCGAGGACCTCGGGATGCCGCGACCAAAAGCGCGGGGAGCATGTCATCGTCGTCACTCATCACGACGACAGGAACGTCGGCCGTGGCGAAATGGAGAAGGTCGAGGCAAATCATCGTGTCGACCATCTTCTGCCCACCGCGCCGGACCGTTCCTATGAGTGGGACGTGCGGAACCTCAGCGAGTGTGAAGACGCAGGAAGGCAAGATGCGATAGCCTCCGTACAGCCCGCGAGCGATGGCTAACGCCTGAAGAATCCAGGTCGCGGCCTGGCTATGAGCGTTCGACATGGTCACCCAGCCGCCGTAGAGGCGCACGTCCAACTCGACGACTCCGTGATCGGGCCGCGGTACCGATGCACGTAGGGCTGAGAAGATCGAGTTCAGCGCGTCGTACACGTCTGCCGGCGCCTCGACCCGAGGCACCACGTTGAAGAAGTCGATGAGGCATGAGACGCGGTGGCTCGTCAGCGTGGGGTGAGGGGCTTGCTTCTGTGTCGCTCTCGCCTCAGCCACGACCACACCCTGTCACGAATGGTCCCGCTGTGTTCGAGTTTCGGCGCTCCGGCGCGCCTGCGCCGAGCACGTCGAGTCTGTCGACCTCGGTCGCCGCTGGCTCACCGCGTCCGACGCTGACAGGCTGCATCGCAGAGATGCAAGAAGGTCGTCGCCCGTCATCGGCTGGCAGGGAGGCGGCCAGGGTCTGGGAACCCCAGGGGCCAGGTGCCGGCTCGATGCGGCACGGCGCCGTTCGCTCCCGCGGGCGGCACCAGTGGGGGCCTCGGCAACGCTTGCGCCCTACCTGGTCAGGAGGGGCCGGTGCACGAATAGGTGACACCCACCTGTGGCGCCGTAGGCGCCGCTGGAAGGATGTGCACCGTGCCCAGGCCCTATCCCCAGGAGTTCCGCGACGATGTCGTGGCTGTGGCTCGTCGCGGGGATGCTCCGATCAAGCAGGTCGCAGCGGACTTCGGCATCGCCGAGTCGTGCCTGCGTAACTGGTTGCGTGATGCCGACGTCGCCGACGGCAACCGGCCCGGCGTGACGCGCACGGAGTCAGCCGAGCTGCGTGAGGCCAACCGGCGGATCCGGTTGCTGGAGCAGGAGAACGAGGTCCTGCGCCGCGCCGCGGCCTACCTGTCCCAGGCGCACCTGCCGGGAAAAGGCTCTACCCGCTCGTGAGCGAGCTCGCCGCCGACGGGATCCCCGTGGCGGTCACGTGCCGGGTCCTCAAGCTCGCCCGAGCGCCCTACTACCGGTGGCTCGCCGCTCCGATCGGTGCTCGCGAGCTCGACGAGGCGCACCTGGCCAATGTCCTGTTCGACGCTCACCGTGACGACCCGGAGTTCGGCTACCGGCTGCTGGCCGACGAGGCCACCCGCGCCGGGCACCGGGCATGTGACCGGCGGGTATGGCGGATCTGCTCGGGCAACGGCTGGTGGTCGGCGTTCGGGAAGCGGCGTGTCCGGGGCGGGAAGAAGGCCCGGCCGCCGGCCCACGACGACCTCGTCCTGCGCCAGTTCCGGGCCGACGCACCGAACCGGTTGTGGCTGTGGGACATCACCGAGCACCCCACGGCCGAGGGCAAGATCTACCTCTGCGCGATCAAGGACGTGTTCTCCAACCCGATCGTCGGCTACTCGATCAGCGACCGCATGACGTCCCAGATCGCGGTGAACGCGCTGGTCAGCGCAGTGCAGCGACGTCAGGCCGTCGCCGGCTGCGTGGTGCACTCAGACA
>JAEZCY010000110.1 GCA_023429845.1 Acidobacteriota bacterium | reverse complement strand
GCGGGCCCCCCGCCGCGCGCCCCCCCCCCCCCACGGCCGTGGCGAGCGTCGCGGCCGGCATCTCGAGATCCACGGCGACCGGCACGCGGGGCGGGAGGCCGCCGATGTCCACACGGCGCGTCGCGCTGGTGCATGGCGGAAACGGCGCACCGGATGCGAGCCGCGCCTCGACGTCGAGGCCGTCCGGGAACTCGTCGGGCCGCAGCAACTGCAGCAGCCGGAAGAACCCGTGCGCATCGTCCTCGAGCGGCGTCGCACTGAGGAGCAGCACGTGGCGGCCGAGGGCGGCGATGGGCGCCACGGCACGGTAGGCGGGATCGGCGCCCCGGCCGGGCGGCCAGCGCAGGCGCTGCGCTTCGTCCACGACGAGCAGATCGATGTCGGCAGCGACGGCCTTCGCGGCGAGGTCCGGCCGATCGACGAGCGTCTCGAGTGCGATCACCGCGCGTCGATGGACGTCGAACGGATTGAACCCTTCGCCGAAGTCGCGCGCGACGTCGCCGAGCCGTGCCGCATCGAGCAGGGTGAACACCTGGTGGTACTTGCGCCAGAGCTCCCCGAGCCATTGCACGGTGAGCACGTCCGGCGCCACCACCAGGCAGCGCTCGATGTGCTGCGTGTGCAGCAGGCGGTTCATGATCAACGCCGCTTCGATGGTCTTGCCGAGGCCGACCTCGTCGGCAAGCAGCCATCGCACCGGCAGCCGCGCCGTGGCGCGTTCGGCGACGTGCAACTGGTGAGGGAACAGCCGCACGCGTCCGCCGAGCATGGACCCGAGCCCGCCGGCCTCGCGCAGCGCGATCAGCTGCAAGGCATCGAGGCGGGCGAGGAACGCATCGGGCGCATCGACGTCACCACTCGCCAGTCGATCGACGAGCGGTCGGTCGCGACGGGCGACGGATGCGGTAGCCGGCAGCAGCGCGTCGCTGCCGGCGGCCAGGCGCAGGGTGGTCGAGGCGTCGGGAAAGTGCACGACGAGCACACGGCCTTCGATGGCCGTGACCTGCCCGATGCCGAGTTCGGAGTTGTGACGGTGGGTGAGGTGGTCCCCCGCGGACCAGGAATGCACCCACCGATCTTACACAGGCCAGCCAGCGCAGCGTGAGGGTGAGCGACGGGTGCGCACTTGACGTCACCGTACGCGTCCGCCGGGCGAGGCCCGGCGGCTACGTAGTTTTCGCGCGCGGCGCGGCGGCGACGTATCTTTCCGCGCGCGGGACCGCGGCGACGTGCCTTTCCCACGCCGCCGTCGCCCCTGGGGGCCGGACGGGCGACTACGCCCCGCTGCCCGGTTGCCGGTTTGCCGGTTACCGGTTCATTCACGATGTAATCATATTTCGTTATGAAACGACTCCGGCAGCCGTACGTTGCCCTGTTTGCGGGTATCCAAAGGACTTGCGAGTGCCGGTGCGCCGGCGTGCGTCTTGCTCTCGAAAGAGTGGGAGGAAATGATGAAACCGAAATCCATTCTCGTGGCACTGTCGGACGCCCGCGACGAGACGTTCGAGCGGGCATTGGTGTTGGCCAGAGAGGCCGACGCGGACCTGAACGTCCTTCACGTCATTCCGGCAAACACGCCGTTCGCGTTGCGCGCGGCTGAGCGCCTGCGTCGTGCAGACGCCTTGCGCGCGCGCGGCGCCGCGGTAGGCGTCAGCGTGCACACCGTGGAGCGCCACGGCGACCCCGCCCGGAGCATTGCCCACTACGCCACCGCACGTGCCGCCGACCTCATCGTGATGGGCGCCGACCACCGTTCGCGCTGGGCGCGGCTCGGCAGGCGGTCGATTGCGGAGCGCGTGCTCCGGTTGGCCAAACAGCCGATCCTCGTCGTGCCGAGCGACGACCGGAACAGCGGCGCCTTCGAGCGCATCCTCGTTGCCGTGGACCTGTCGCCGGCATCAGGGGCCATGGTGAGCGCGTCGCTCGACCTGCTCGGCGGCGATGCCCGGAAGCTGATGGTGTTCCACGCGGTTGACACGCTCGAGGCGACGGGCGCCCTGCTGAACCGGTCACGCTGGGTCATCCCCGAGTATCGCGACTACATCCTTGCCGGTGCTCGCCAGGAACTCGAGACGGTCGTGGCCAGCAACGACGACGAGCGCCTCGAACCCCGACTGCGTGTGGCGGCCGGGCCCGCAGCCGAGACGATTGTCAGCACCGCGGCCGCAGTTGCCGCGGACCTGATCGTGATCGGCACGAGTCGTCGCGCGCTGCACGTCGGAGCTACGGCTTCACGGCTCCTGCGCACCGCCGACCGCCCGTTGCTCGTTCTTCCTGAGGCCGTCACGGCTCGCGCGCGTCGTCGTGAGGAGTCGCCCCGCGCAGACGCGGCGTAACCGGCTGGCTGACGCGGGTCGTGCCCCGGCGTGCGGTCGCGGTGCAACTGGCGGCAGGTCCTGGGCAACTCGTCCCGCCTCGGCTGCCACCCTGCCACACCTGCACTACCCTGACGACGTGCCAGCGCGAGTGTCAGGAGTAGAGCATGCACCGTTGTGAATGGGTGATCGCGACCGCGGTCGTCGTCCTGGGCGTATTCGCGGCGGGCCCGGGCGAGGTGTTGGCGCAGGCCGCGCCGCCGCGGGTCGAGGTCGGAGCGCAGGTGAACGTGCTGCGGCTGTCGGACTCGTCGGACACCAACGCCGGTCTGGGCGGCCGGGTCACCGTCAACGTCTCACGCTGGCTCGGTGTCGAGGGCGAGTATCAGTACCTGCCGAGCGACGTCCTCGAGGACACCAGCATGTTGCCGGGCGGGAGCGTGGCGGGCATCCGCTACGAGCGTCGTCGGTCCACGGCCGTGTTCGGCGTCAAGGCAGGGCAGCGCTGGGAGCGGTTCGGCGTGTTCGGCAAGCTGCGGCCGGGCTTCACGGTACTGACTGACCGCGGCGTGGACTGCCTCGGCGATGTGTGCGCGCTGATGCTCCTCGCCGTACCCGAGTACCGTCGCGAGTTCGCCCTGGACGTCGGCGGCGTCGTCGAGGTCTATCCATCGTCACGCTGGCTCGCCCGCGTGGATGTCGGCAGCCTCGTCATCAAGCACCGCAGCGCCGCACCGCCGTGCGCGGGCGGCGACTGCACATCTGCCAATCTGGCCGTCTCATTCGGGGCCGGCCTGCGATTCTGACCCACGTCACCTCCACAGGCACACCGCAGCCGCCCGCGCGCCCGGCGCGGGCGGTCCTGCCTGTGGGCCCGCGCTGCTCCAGGCGCGCCGACGAGTAGGCACAAGGCAGCGAACCTGCGCGCGCGCAATCAGGTCGTGACGGCTGAACCAGGGGGCGGCTACGCGCGTCACGGCGAATGCAGGCACAATCGAACTGCGCACCACCTGGTGTCCGCGTCGGACGCTCGAGCTTGATGATGGACCAACCGCCGCCTGTTCACGTGCTGCTCGTCGATGACGAACCGAAGGTGGCCCACGTCGTGAGCCGGATGCTCCAGTGGTCGGGCATGGTCGTCACCTCCCACGATGCGGCGGCTTCGGCGCTTGCCGACGTCGCTTCGCGCCCGGACGCGTTCGACGTCGCGGTCCTCGATGTTCATTTGCCCGGCATGGGAGGACCCGAAATGGCAGGGCGGCTCTGGGACGCGTGCGCTGGACTGCCGGTGGTGTTCGTCTCGGGCGACACGTCGCAGCTGCTGAACGCCACCCTCGCGGGGCGGTACAGGACGCTATCGAAGCCTGTGCCAATGGCCGACCTGATCGCCACCATCCGCGAGCTCGTGCCGACTACCCGCTGAGCTTCGGCCGACTGGTGAACTTACCCTCGCTCGTGCCGATTCCAGTCTGGATGTCGTGCACGCCCTCGGTTTCCCATGGCTGGCACTTGGCGGCGACCGACGTGGTGGCCCGCTCGCCGGCAGACTCGAGAATCGACCGGTGCTGGCCCTCGTGGGCCGGTGCGTGGGAGCCGCTCGGTTCGCCTGATCGCCCACCGCGCGCCCCCTCGTCGTCGCGTCATGGGCCGAAGACTGCACCCTGCCGGCCGACATCGACAATGCGCTCGTGCGCTGCGCCCTGGACATGGGTCCGCTCGCACGCGATGTGGACGGTCAGCCAGTCGAGCACCACATCTCCAGCGGCGAGACGACGGATGCGCGCTGATATGGTGGGCGGCACAGGGAACACGCGACACATGAGCGACGGATCGAAGACCGAGTGGCTGGTCGTACGCGCGGGCTCACGACACTGTGCCCTGCCGCTTGCCGATGTCACGGAAACCATGCGGCCGCAGCCGGTCGCGTCGTTGCCGGGCCTGCCACCAGCCGTCCTGGGCAGTGCGACAATTCGCGGACGGGTCGTGCCGGTGGTGCACGCCGCAGCACTCCTTGGTGAGAACGCCACTCCGCCGATGCGATTCGTGACGCTGAAGATCGATCAAAGGTGCGTTGCGCTCGCCGTCGATGACGTCATAGGCTTGCGGCGAACGACGATGCAGCTCGAGGTCGCCATGCCCCCGTTGCTGGCCGGCGCTGCGGACCATGCCGTACAGGCGCTGGGCATCGTCGATCGCGAACTCCTGCTCGTGTTGGAGGGCAGCAGACTGGTGCCGCCGGACGTCTGGGCCGCACTCGACCAGTAGGATGCACGACACCTACGCCGTAGCTGCAACCGACACTGAACGCCTGCGTGCCGCCGTCGCGGTCCGTCTCGGGCTGGATGTGAAACAAGGACGGGCGTGCTCGCTCGACGAACTCGTGCGTCGGCGCGCCCGGGTTCGACAGCTCGACGTCGCCGACTATCTTTCGCTGCTGGAAGGAGACGCGGCCGACGACGAGTTGCAGGCGCTCGCGCAGGCACTGACCATCCCGGAGACGTATTTCTTCCGCGATTCGGACCAGTTCCGCGCCCTGACCGGGGCGGTGCTGCCCGAACGGATCCGTGCGCGGCGTCCGACCCGCCACCTGCGACTCCTGTCGCTCGGCTGTGCGTCAGGCGAGGAAGCGTACTCCCTGGCGCTCGCGGCCCGCGGCGCGATCGACGAACCGGGCTGGCGGATCTCGGTAACAGGCATCGACGTGAATGCCGCGGCCCTGGAGAAGGCACGGGCCGGCCGGTACTCCGCGTGGTCGCTGCGCGGCACCCGCGCGCCCGATGTCGCACGCTGGTTCCGGCCGAGCGGCAGCGCCTTCCTCCTGGACGACACGGTCCGCGCTGCCGTGAACTTCGCGCAGGAGAACCTCGCCGCGGAGCCCGCGTCGTGGGCCGTGCCCGACTCCTGGGACGTCGTCTTCCTGCGCAACGTGATCATGTACTTCACACCGGCCCAGGCGCGGGCGCTCGTGGGACGCGTGGCGCGCGCGATGACGCCCGGCGGCTACCTCTTCCTGGGCCACGCCGAGTCGCTGCGCGGCCTCTCACAGGCGTTCGCACTCGAACACTCGCACTCGGCGTTCTACTACCGCCGCGCGCCCGTGGAACGCGGCTCCGCGAGCGACGATCCGGCTCCGGGACTCGGCGCCGCAACGCCGGCGTGCCCGCCTGGTGACGACTGGACGGAGGCGATTCGGCGGGCGTCGCAGCGCGTCGTGGATCTGATCCCGGCGCACAAGACGGCCGCCGCTGGCGATCGCGGCGCCTTCGACCTCGTCGGCATGCGTGCCCAGGCTCTGGAACTGATTGCCAACGAGGAGTTCGGCGCCGCTGCCGCGCTGCTCGGATCGCTCGGCCATCGCACCGGCACCGATCCGGAACTCGCGCTCATGCGCGGAGTCTCGCTGGTGCAGCAGGGCCATATCGATATGGCCGTCGATCTGGCGCGCGCGCTGCTCGCCCGCGATCACGGGCACGCGGACGCCCATCATCTCCTGGCGCTCTGCCTCGAGTGCGCAGACGACGCGAGTGCGGCGATGCGCCAGTGGCGCATGTGCGTGCACCTCGAACCTGGCGCCGGCCTGGCGCGGCTGCACCTGGGCCGCCTGGCGCAGCGTTGTGGCGACCGCGACGCGGCACACGCGGCGCTGTCGGCGGCGCTCCTCCTCTTGCCGCACGAGAGCCCGACGCGGTTGCTGCTGTTTGGCGGTGGTTTCAGCCGCGCAGCGTTGCTCGACCTCTGCCGTGCCGAGTTGTCGAGATGCGGAGCAGGCGCGTGAGCGATCGGCAACCCGAAGACTCGCGCGTGGCCGCCCTGCGTGCGGCATTCGACGAGGCCTTCAGGGACCCGCCGCGCGATGTCGCGGCCGACGCCGTGGATCTGCTCGCCGTGACGATTGGCGGCCGGCCTCACCTGCTGGCCATGACCGACCTCGTGGCCATGCACAGGCAGCTTGCCGTGACACCGGTGCCGACCATGACCCCGGCGTTCATGGGGCTGGCCCAGATCGATGCGCGGCTGGTGCCGGTCTACGACCTGCGCGTCTTGCTCGGCCACCCCGCCGATGGGGCTGCGGGCTGTTTCGTGCTCGCCGCGCGGGAGTCGATCGCCATGGCGCTCGACGGCTGCGACCGACACGTCCGGGTACCGCGCGCCACGATGCCGGGTCCGGCAACGAGCGCCCCCGACTCGTCGTCGCCCACCGTGATGGTCGACGTCGGCGACACCCTCCTGCCGCTGGTGTCGCTGCCAGCGGTTATCGACGCCATCCGCGTGCATGCCAGCGCGGAGGCATGAAGGACACGATGCGATGAGTGGACAGTGGACGTTCCGGCGAAGCCTCGGTGCGAGCTTCGGCTTGCTGGTGTTGTTGACCGTGCTGGTGGGGACAGTGGCGTTCGTCGCGCTGCATGCCGCGGTGCGCAGCAAGGACGCGGTCATCGACGTAGGGATCCAGGCACTCGTCGGCGCGCAAGAGATCGCGACGTTGCGGCACCGCAAGGGCAGCGACGCGCGCGAGTTCCTGCTCACCGGTCGCGAATCGGCCGTCGTCGACATGCGGGCGGCGCGGACGGAGTTGCTGGCGACCCTGGGACGATTGCGTCAGGCCCTCGGCGACAGCGAACGCCAGCGGTTGATCGAGGCGATTGCCGGAGCCGAGGAGCACAACCAGCTGGCGCTCGAGGACCTGGTCAGCCGCCGGCGACGTGGCGCACCGACAGCAGAGCTGCTCGAGGTGTTCGCCACATCCGTCGACCCGACCGCCGCACGCCTCGACGGCGCCGTGCGGGCCTTCGTGGCGCACGAACGCGACCAGATCCGCCGTGCAGCGGAGCAGTCCCGCCTGCGCGCCGGCTGGACGAGCGTGCTGCTCGTCGGCTTGACCGGGCTGGCCATCGTGGCGGCGATTGCCGCCGGCGCGCTGATCACCAATCGTCTCGTCCACCAGATCGGCACCGCCGTCGGCGACGTGCAGAACTCGTCGGCGGAACTGCAGGCCGTGGCCACGCAGCAGGCAACAGGGGCGAAGCAGCAGTCGACGGCGATGGCCGAGATCGCTACCACGATGAGCGAACTGTTGGCGAGTTCGGGCCAGATTGCCGAGAGCGCCCGCCGCGTCGCGCAGATCGCCGAGAGCACGGCTGGCGCGGCAGGTTCAGGCGACCGGACGGTGTTGCGCGCGCAGGAGGCGATCTCGGCGATTCAGCGGCAGGTGGAGCAGGTCGTCACGCACATGCTCGAACTCGGGCGCAAGTCGCAGCAGGTGGGCACTGTCGTCGAGATCGTGTCCGAGCTGGCCGAGCAGACGAACATCGTCGCCATCAACGCGACGATCGAGGCCGCGGGCGCCGGCGAACACGGTCGGCGGTTTGCCGTGGTCGCCGACGAGATTCGCAAGCTTGCCGATCGCGTGACGTCGTCCACCAAGGAGGTCCGTGGCTTGATCGAGGACGTCCGCAGCGCGGTCAACACCACAGTGATGGCGACCGAGAGCGGCTCGAAGGCCGTCGAAACCGGCTCGCGGCACTTTGCAGACGTGACATCGGCGTTCGAACAGATCAATGGACTCGTGGCGGCGACCAGCGACGCCGCGCGCGAGATCGAGCTCTCCATCAAGCAGCAGATGACGGCAGTCGAGCAGGTGAGCGGCGCGGTCGTCGACATCGCCCAGGCGGCTCGCGAGACCGAAACCAGTACCGCCCAGACGCAGCAGACGGCGGCGCAATTGACGCGCCTGTCGTCCGATCTGCTGCGCATCGCCAGCGCCCAGCCGGTCAGCTGAGAAGCATGACCGCCGACCCGTACCGCTACTTCCGCATCGAAGCGCGGGAGTTGCTCGACCAGCTCGGAGACGGCATCCTCGCCGTCGAGCGGGGCGCCGTTGAGCAGGGCCTCGTCGACCGGCTGCTGCGTCATGCGCACACGTTGAAGGGCGCGGCACGCGTGGTGCGGCTTGCCACACTCGCCGAGGACGCGCACGCGCTCGAGGACCTCCTGGCCGCCCTGCGCGATGGCTCCGGCACCCACGACGTCGCCGCGGCCTCCCGCATGCTGGTCGTCGTGGACCGCATGCGTGCGCAGCTGGCCAGCCTCGGCGTCGTCCCTGGGCCAGGAGGTGGCCAGCCGGCGACGGACGCCGCACCGGGCTCGGGCGCGATGCGGCCGGGAGACGAGGCGATCCACGCGTTCCGGCCCGACGCCGACGACATCGATGGCGTCGCGCAGGGGCTGTCGGCCACCGAGGCCGCCCTTCGCGGCGTGGACGACGCGATGCGAGAGGTCCAGCACGCGCGACGGCTCCTGGATGTCATCGACGACCATCTATCGGTTTCGACGGTCGCGCGGCGCACCGAGGACGGACGCACCCTCGACGACGGACTGCGCGCCATCACTGCGGAGGTCAGGCGGCGTCTCGGCGCGCTGGAGCGCAGCGGTGTGCAGGCTGTCGAGCGCGCCAATCGGGAGATCCACCTCGTGGCCGAGGCCACTGCGAGATTGCACCTGGCGCCGGCGCGCGCCATGTTCCGCTTCCTCGAGCGCGCCACACGCGACGCTGCGCTCGCCCAGGGCAAGCGGGTACGGTTCGAGGCAGCGGGCGGCGACCTGCGCCTGGAGCCGGAGATGCTCAGTCTGCTGCAGACGGCATGCCTCCACGTCGTGCGCAATGCCGTTGCGCACGGCGTCGAAACCGACCTGCGCGAACGCGATGCCCTCGGCAAGCCCGCCGAGGCCACCGTGCGTGTCACGGTCGAGCGTGTGCGGGAATACGTCCGGGTGTCCTGCACGGACGACGGTGGAGGAATCGACCTCGATCGCGTGCGCGCCGCGCTGCGGCAGCGCGGCGTCGCACACCTCCCCGCGGATCCGGACGCGCTGCTCCGGGTGCTGCTCGAGAGTGGCGTGAGCACGGCGACGACGGTGACGTCACTTGCAGGTCGCGGCATCGGGCTGGGTGTCGTGCGCGACGTCGCCGTGCGCCTCGGCGGCCGCGTCCACGTCCGCACGCGGCCTGGCGCGGGAACGACGGTCGAACTCATCGTGCCGTTCGCGCTCGCATCGCTGGCAGCCCTCCTCGTGGACGCCGCTGACGTGCCGGCCGCCGTGCCGCTCGACGCGGTCAACCGCATCGTCAAGATCGAGGAGCACCAGCTTGCGAGAAGCGCGCGAGGGGCGGCACTCATGATCGACGGGGAAGCCGTCCCCGTCGGCGCGCTTCATGCCGTCGTCGCGCCAGAGCGTGCGGCGCCGTCGATTGGCGGGCGACCGGCGCTGATCGTGCGCAGCGGCGACCGGCTCCTGGCGCTGGTCGTGGACCGTGTACACCCCGCCACCACCGTCACCGTGCGGCCCCTGCCGGCGCTCGCCCCGGCGCATTCCGTCGCCGTCGGCGCAGCGATCGACCCCTCTGGCCGGCCACGACTGGTGCTCGAGCCTCACGCGTTGATCGAGCGCGTTTCGACGTCTCCGACGATGGCCGCCGTGCCGACGGGGCGCGCAGAGGCGGTCCTGGTCGTGGACGATTCGCTGACCACGCGGATGCTGGAGCAGAGCATCCTCGAGTCGGCCGGGTACGTCGTCGGTCTCGCGAGTTCGGGGAGCGAGGGCCTCGAGAAAGCCCGCAGCGGCGATTACGCGCTGTTCCTCGTGGACGTGGAGATGCCGGACATGGATGGCTTCACCTTCGTCGAGCACGTCAGGGCCGAGCCGCGCCTCGCGACGACGCCCATCATCCTCGTCACGTCGCGCGCCGCGGCGGAGGACCGCGAGCGCGGCCGACGTGCCGGCGCCAACGCATACATCGTCAAGAGCGAGTTCGACCAACAGGTGCTCCTCAGTCAGATCAGGAGCTTGACCCAGTCATGAGCGAGCGCATTCGCGTGCTGGTCGTGGAGGACTCCGCGACGGTGCGACGCCATCTCTGCGACGTGCTGTCTGCCAGCGCGGGGATCGACGTGATCGGGGAAGCCGCCGACGGGCAGGAGGCGGTGCACCTGTGTGAAGCCTTGCGACCGGACCTCGTCACGATGGACATGATGCTTCCCGTGATGAGCGGGCTCGCGGCGACCGAGCACATCATGGCGCATTGTCCGACGCCCATTCTCATCGTCTCGGCATCCTTGAACCGGGGCGAGGTCTTCACAACCTACGAAGCGCTGGCGGCGGGCGCGATCGACGTCGTGGAGAAGCCGAGAGGCGACGAGCCGGACGGCGTCTGGGAAGCCGCCTTTCTCGCGTCGGTCCGCCTGGTTTCGCGGGTGCGCCCCGTTCGGCATCTTCGTGGACGCTGGCACGGGACACCCGGTGAGGCGCGCCCGCCCCGGGTCGCGGCGGCCGGACAGCCGCCGGCAAGGCAGGTCGTGGCGATCGGCGCGTCGACGGGAGGCCCGGGCGCGATCCTGACCGTGCTCAATGCCATGCCCCGGCCGTTTCCATTGCCGCTGCTCCTCGTCCTGCACATCAACGAGCCCTTTGGTGATGCGTTCGCGCAATGGCTGGAGGAGCAGACCCGGTTCCGCGTGGGCTATCCCGCAGATGGATCCCTGGTGTCGGGCGCGGCCGACGAGGTGACGATGGCGCCGCCCGGCCGTCACCTCGTGGTGCGCGAGGGACGTTTCAGGCTCACCTCCGACGCCGAACGCCACTCCTGCCGGCCCTCGATCGACGTGCTCTACGAGTCGCTCGCGCGGGAGTACGGTGCCGCGGCGATCGCCTGCCTGCTCACGGGTATGGGCAGGGACGGCGCCAGCGGGCTGCTCGCCATCAGGAATGCCGGTGGATTCACCATTGCGCAGGACGAAGCCTCGTCGGTCGTCTACGGCATGCCGCGCGAGGCGGCCCGTCTCGACGCCGCGGATCGGATCCTGCCGCTTTCCGGGATCGGGCCCGCCCTTGCGCGCGCTGCCCAGCAGCCCCGCGCACAGCCATGAGACCGACCGCGCTCATCATCGACGACAGCCTCACCGTCCGCATGGATCTCGCGGAGGCATTCGAGGCCGCACGGTTCGAGCCGCTGCTGTGCGATTGCGCGGCCGCGGCACGCGACGCCGTGCGCGCGCGTCACGTCGACGTGATCGTCCTGGATCAGCTGCTACCGGATGCGCACGGCACCGAGCTGCTCGAGGAACTCCGGCGTCGGGAAGGACTCACGGACGTGCCGGTGATCATGCTCTCGTCCGAGGGCGAGGTGCGGGACCGCATCCGCAGCTTCAGCACGGGTGCCGACGAGTACATCGGCAAGCCGTACGATGCCGCTTACCTGATTGCCAGGGCGCAGGAGCTGATTCGGCTGCGCCGTCGTGCATCGGCCAGCGACGCGCCCACCGTTCTCGTGATCGAGGACAGCATCACGTTTCGCCGCGCGCTCCGGGAGACGTTGGAGGCGGCCGGGTATGCCGTGCTGGAGGCGGCGAGCGGGGAGGAGGGGCTGCGCCTGGCGGGATCGAGCCGACCCGCCGCGGTGATCGTGGACGACGGGCTCCCCGGAATGGACGGTGCCACCGTGGTGCGCCAGCTGCGCCGCGACGCGGCGTTGCGCGACGTGCCCTGCCTGCTGCTCACCGGCTCGGATGCGCGACAGACCGAACTGCGGGCATTCGAGGCAGGGGTGGACGCCTTCGCCCGCAAGGATGGCGACGCCGCGCTCGCCCTCGCTCGCCTTGCAGCACTGCTGCGGCAATCGGCCGCCGCGCTGCCCGTGCACGATGAGCGTCGAACGCTCCACGGCATGCGCCGGCTCCTGCTCGTCGGCACCTGGGCGGCGGGACCTGGTCGCCTCGATCACGCGCTGCGTGCCGATGGCTATGACGTCGTCTCGGTCGGCACGGCAGCCGATGCCCTGGCGGTGCTGCCGGTGCAGCCCGTCGACTGCATCCTCCTGCAGGCGTCGGGGAGCGACGACGATGCGCGCCAGTCCTGCCGGCAGCTCAAGAGCGCGCCCGTCAGCCGCGACATCCCGGTTCTGGTGCTTGGCGCCGGCGACGAACGCCGGCTGACGATGGAGGCGCTCGAGGCCGGAGCGGATGACTACATCGCGACCACCTCGGACGTTCGCGTGCTGCTGGCGCGTGTGGCCGCTCGCATCCGGCGCAAGCAGGGCGACGACGACACGCGGCGGGTGCGCGAGGAGTTCCTGAAGCGCGAACTCGAGGCCGCCGAGGCCCGGTCGGCCCGCCAGGTGGCTGAGGTGCGCGCCGCCCTCGTGGAGGAGCTCGAGCAGAAGAACCGTGAGCTCGAAGCGTTCAGCTACTCGGTGTCGCACGATCTGCGTGCGCCGCTCAGGGCCATCGGCGGCTTCAGCCGCATCGTCCTCACCGATCTCTCCGACGGACTCGACGTGCGTGGCCGCGAGTACCTGCAACGCGTCTGCCTCGAGGCCGACCGTATGGGGGAACGGATCGACGCGCTCCTCGAACTCGCCCGCCTCGGGCGCACCGCCGTGAACCGACAGCGGGTGGACCTGAGTGCGATGGCCGGCGACGTGCTCGATGGCTATCGCCGCGAATCGCCGCGCGCCGTGGACACGGTCGTCGCGCCTGGCATAGAGGCCGAAGCGGACCCGCGGATGATGCGCGCCGTGCTCGAGAACCTGCTCGGCAACGCGTGGAAGTTCACGGGCCGCACCGACGATGCGCGCATCGAGTTCGGCGTGCACGAAGGCCCACCGCCGATCTACGTCGTGCGCGACAACGGCCCTGGCTTCGATATGCGGTTGGTAGACCGTTTGTTCCGCCCCTTCCAGCGACTGCATCGGCAGCAGGACGTGCCCGGCACCGGCGTGGGGCTGGCCACGGTGCAGCGCATCGTCGAGAGGCACGGCGGACGGGTATGGGCCGAGAGTGTCCCCGGAGGCGGGACGACGTTCAGCTTCACGCTCGCTCCCGAGCGCTCGCGTGATCCCCAGGAATCAGACAGGCAGGTGCGTGGCGATGAATGACGTGATGTATGGCCGTCCGGAGCCGCTGCGGCTTCTGCTGGTGGAGGACTCCGACTCGGACATGCTCCTGCTGCTGCACGAGTTGCGGAAGGGTGGGTTCGACGTGTCCTATGTCCGCGTCGACACGGTCGACGACTTTCGCTCCGTCCTCCAGCAGGACTGGCACCTGGTGATCAGCGACTACTCGCTGCCCACCATGACGGCCGAGGACGTCCTCACCGTGCTGGCGGCCGAACGGCCCTACCTGCCCTGCATCGTGATGTCGGGCACGATCGCCGAAGAGGCGGCGGTGGACCTGCTCAGGCTCGGCGCGCGCGATTTCGTCGTGAAGCACCGCCCGTATCGCCTCGTGCCGGCCATCCAGCGCGAACTGCGGGAGGCGGAGCAGCGACGGCGGAAGCGCGAGGCCGAGGACGCGCTCAACGAGACGCGGGAGCGGATGCGCTTCATCCTCGAAGCCGTGGACGTGGGCGTCTGGGAAAGCGATCTGCGAGCCGGGACGATGCGCTGGTCGGACGTCCTCGAGCGGCTGCATGGCCTCGAGCCCGGCACCTTCGGCGGCACGTTCGAAGACTTCCTGGCGGCCATTCATGCCGACGACCGGCAGCAGGTAGCCGATCGAATCCAGCAGGCGCTGCGTGAGCGGACCGGTTCGCGCCTCACCTATCGTGCGGTGCGGCCTGACGGCACGGTGCGGTGGCTGTCCGGGGTCGGTCAGCTGCTCCTCGACGAGCGCGGCGAGCCGCGCGGCGCCGTCGGCGTCCAGATGGACGTCACGCAGCAGCAACTGGCCGAAGAGCAACTGCGGCAGGTGCAGAAGATGGAGTCCATCGGCAACCTCGCGGGTGCCATCGCGCACGACTTCAACAATCTGCTGACCATCATCGGCGGCTACGCCGACCTGAGCGCGGCGGCGGCGCCGCCAGAGTCACCGATCGTGGAGTACCTCGAGGCGGTTCGTGCCGCGGTGACCAGCGCCACCGCATTGACCGGGCGGCTCCTGGCGTTCAGTCGCAAGCAGGTCGTCAGGCCGGAGGCCATCGACCTGAACGAGATGCTGGCGGGCTTCTCGAAGCTGCTCGTGCGGCTCATCGAGGAAAGCGTCCGCATCGACATCGTCACGGCGAAGCGCATGCCTCGCGTGCTGATCGATCCGGGTCAGCTGGAGCAGATCCTGCTGAATCTCGTGGCCAATGCGCGGGATGCCATGCCGCACGGCGGGACGATCACGATCAGCACCGGGCAGGTCCACCTCGTTCACGACGCGGCTCGCCGGAAGGGGGTCGCGCCGGGACGATACGTGACGCTTGCGATCCGCGACACCGGCATGGGCATGGCGCCGTCGGTGCAGGCGCAGATCTTCGAGCCGTTCTTCACGACCAAACCGCGAGGGCAGGGAACCGGCCTCGGGTTGCCGACCGTGTACGGCATCGTCACCGGCCATGGCGGCACGCTCGACGTCCACAGCGTGGAGGGGACAGGCACCACGTTCACCCTGTATCTGCCGGCCGTATCGGACGGGGGAGCCAGCACCGGGGCGAGCGAAGAGACACGGGCGGGTGTGCAGGGCCACGAGACCATCCTGGTCGTGGAGGACAACAGCCCGTTGCGTCGGCTCACGGTACGGATGCTCGAACGCTACGGCTACACGGTCCTGGAGGCGGACCGCTTCTCGCGCGCCAGGGCGCTGTGCAGCGACCACCACGGTCCTATCGCCGTGGCCGTGCTCGACGTCATCATGCCTGACGGCAGCGGGCCGGAAGTTGCCGACTGGCTGGCGACGGCGCATCCCGAGACGCGCGTCATCTTCGTGTCCGGCTACACCGACGACAGCTTCGACAGGAAACGCGTTCGCGACTCGGGAACGATCCTGTTGCAGAAGCCCTATACGGCACCCCAACTCGCGTCGCTCATCCGGCAGGTCCTGGCGACGGCCGAACCGAGCCGCGATCAGGACGGGTCGGCAGGCAGGTAGATGAAGAACGTCGAGCCGGAGCCGACCTCGCTCGCCACCCTGATGCCGCCGCGGTGGCTGCGCACGATGGTGTCCACCATCGCGAGCCCCAACCCGGCGCGGTCGCCGAGACCGTGCGTGGAATAGAAGGGCTCGAAGATCCGGGCGACGACCGACGCCGGCATCCCGGTTCCCGTGTCCGTCACCTCTATCCGCACGTACGGTCCGGCTGACAGGCCGTCCACCGCCGCCGCCTCCTCCGCGTCCAGCAACGCGTTCTCGACGGCGAGGCGGAGCTGGCCTCCGTCGGGCATCGCGTCGCGAGCATTGAGGCACAGGTTGACCAGCGCCTGACGGCATTGCCCGGCGTCACCGACGACGCGCCAGAGGTGCGGCGGGATCGAGGTCGTCACGCTCATGCTGCGTGGCAGGGTGTCGCGCATCATGCTCGCGACGCCGGTGACGATCCGGCGCAGGTCGAGAAGCTCGTGCTCGCCGGCGATCCCTTGGGAAAATGCCAGCACCTGGCCGACCATCTCGGCTGCGCGTCGTGTGCTCTGCATGGCCACGTCGAGTACGTCGCCGAGCTCTGCCGCGCAGGGTTCATCCTTGAGTGCATCGAGCCCCATCACGATCGGGGCGAGCGTGTTGTTCAGCTCGTGCGCGAAGCCTCCCGCCAGCGTACTCAGGCTCTCCATCCGCTGTGCGCGCATCAGCCCGGCTTGCGCCCGGCGCTGTTGGGTTGCGTCGGTGTTGATGCAGAGCACGCGATGCGGCTGTCCGTCCGCGTCACGCACCAGCGTATGGCTGCAATTGACGACGAGCGTGGCGCCGCTGCGCGTGACCTGTGTGATGTCGCCCGACCACACGCCGTGTTCCCGGAGTGCGGCATTGATGACGTCGAGCTGCGCTCCCTCGGGGTTGATGCGGCCGAGTGTCGTCCCGCCGACGATCTCCTCGGCCGTCCAACCGTAAAGCCGAGCCGCGGCGTGGTTCCAGTAGGTCACCACGTTGTCGAGCGTGCGCACGAAGATCGCATCGCGAGCCTGGTCCAGCAGTGCTGCCTGCTCACGGATGTGCTCGCGCGCGAGCACCTGCTCCTTGATGTCCAGGAAGTAGACCTCCACGCCCTCGGCGCAGGGATGCGCCCGGACGGAGAAGCGAACGTCGAGCGGCACGTACTCGGCGTCGAAGCAGGCCGGCTCGCCCGTGTCCAGCACCCTCTGGTACTCGGCATGGAAGCGGCTGCCCACGGCTTCCGGAAACGCCTCCCAGATGTCCCGCCCGATCAACCTCGGCGCGGGCTGCTGCAGGAGGCGCGCGGCGGCGCGATTGACGTGCACGATGCGCCAGTCGCGGCCGATGACGAGGAAGCCATCCGTCATGTACTCCAGGATGTGCGTCAGCCTGGCACGCAGGTTGGCGGCATCGGCTTCGACGACGAATGACGGTGGACCTGTGACGCGGTTGGGATCCGGGCCGCACGACATCGGGTCGCTAGTGTGCCGGGGGAGCCGACAGCGGCGCAAGCGTGATCGCTGCACCCGCCGGCTGTCGCTCCGCGTGAACCACCATCGCCGGCTTCGAAACGCGCCGGCACCGGGGCCGTGACCACGCTCCGAAGACGGGCTCGTCCAGCCCGGGAGGGGCCGCCACGTCCCGGGAGGCCGCGTGCTATCGTGAGCCCGCGACGCTGCGGCAGCAACCTGGCTGCACGGCACGGCGGGCTTTGCCGGATGCCAGACGCGACTCTCCTCTCCAGTCCAGTGCTCCTGCTGACGCTCGATCTCGTCGGCACCTTCGTCTTTGCGATCAGCGGCGCAGCCACCGGCGTCAACAAACGACTCGACGTCTTCGGCGTGAGCGTCGTCGCGTTCGTGGCCGGCACCGCCGGCGGCATCACCCGCGACGTGCTGATTGGTGCGGTGCCTCCGCCGGCCATCGGTGACTGGCGGTACCTCGCTGCAGCGCTGGGGGCGGCGCTCGTGACGATGGTCTGGTACCCGGGGGTGCCGCGCATGCACCGTGTCGTCCTGCTGTTCGACGCCGCGGGGTTGGCCACGTTCGCGGTGGCGGGTACGCAGAAGGCGCTCGAGTACCACGCCAACCCCGTCGCGGCAGCGCTGCTCGGCATGCTGACCGGCATCGGTGGCGGAATGCTGCGCGACCTGCTCGTGCGCGAGATTCCGATCGTGCTGCGCGCCGAACTGTACGCGGTGGCGGCGCTCGCGGCGTCGATCATCGTCGTTGTCGGCCACGTGCTCCACCTGCCGCCGGTGCCGACGACGATCGTCGGCGCATCCGTCTGTTTCCTGTTGCGCGTCCTGGCGCTCCGTCACGGATGGCGGCTGCCCGTGGCGGGCACCGTCGGCCCGTGATCGGACGCGGCGACGTGCGGCCACGCCAACGCGCACGGAGAGACCGGCCTGCGAATCGAACGCAGCAGCGGCCGCCAGGCGGCGCGCCCAACGGGTTTGCAGCCCGCGGGGAGCCCAGCTCCCTCCACCGGTCCTGGAGCATGCGGCATCGCCGTTCGGCACGGGCGCCGGCGCACCGCCGCGCCATCATATGACGCAGGCCGCGCGTGTGATGTGTCGCCTCCACGTGTATCGTACGGTGCATGTATTGCCCGACGGTGACCAGCGCCACCCTGCCGTGTCGCACCCTGTCGCGCCGCTGCTGTTGTTGTAGCCGCTAGCAGCGGTACTCGTGGCCAGCCAGGCCGCGAGCCTCCCCTTCAACTTCGCATACGACCCCGGCGCCGGACGGCCGTCGGATTCGTCCTGATGTGTCTCCGCGCAGACGACGTGTGGCTTTCCGCTTACGGAAGCCAGAGTCCGCGTGAGCGCTGCCGACGGAGCCGCTGATCGTCGTCTGTCGGGCGGACCGACGAGCGGCGGGACGCGTGAGCAGCCGAGGGGCCTGCGACGCACCGCTCGGATCTGAAAGGAAGACGATGAAGACCGCAGTACGGATATCGGTGCTCGCCCTGCTTGCCGTGGGCTGGGCGACACTTGCCACCGCTCAGGTGACGAGCGCTGTTCTGCAGGGTGTGGTGCGGGACGACCAGGGCGGCATCGTCCCCGGCGTGGTGGTGAAGGCCACCAACGTCGACACGGGACTGTCGCGTGAGGTGCCCTCCGACGAGGCGGGACTCTATCGCCTCACGGCGCTGCCTCCCGGCACCTACGACGTCGCGGCGTCCCTCGACGGCTTCGCGCCGTTCGCGCGCACCGGCATCGTGCTCACCGTCGGGCAGACGGCCGCGGTGGATGTGCGGCTCGGCGTGGCCGGCTTGTCCGAAGCCGTGACGGTGGCCGCCGAGACGCCCCTCGTGGACCCGTCTTCGAACGCGCTCGGTACCACGGTGACCAAGGCGCAACTCGACGATCTGCCGCTCGCCGGCCGCGACTTCGCGGCACTGGCGCGCCTGGCGCCCGGCGTGACCGGGGTGGGTGGCGGCGGCATCAGTTCGGGTGGCCAGCTGACGCGCAACAACAGCATCGTCGTGGACGGCACGAGCAACGACGAGCAGGGCATTGCCGGCACGCGCGGCAACTTCTCGCTCGAATCGGTTCGCGAGTACGTCATCTACACGAACCAGTTCTCGGCCGAGCACGGGCTGGCGTCCGGCGCGCTCGTCAACGTCGTCACGCGGTCGGGCACCAACAAGGTCGAGGGGCGCGTCTTCGCCTTCCATCGCGACGACAGCTTCGACGCGCGCAACCCCTTCGCCAAGGCACAGGGATCCGGCAGCGCGCCGTTCAGCGAGCAGCGGGGCGGCGGCTTCCTGGGTGGTCCGTTCGTCAGGAACGTGTGGCACTACTTCGGGTCGTACGAGCTGCAGCGCAGCGAGACGACCAACGTCGTCACGTCGCCGCTCGTCCCGGTGAACGACCGCGAGCACGCCGAGAACACGGGGCGTGACCAGTACTTCGTCAAGAGCGAGCTGCAGCTGCCGCGTGACCACCGCCTCGGTGTGCGCTACCGGTACGACGACACGCGGATCACCGGCGCCGGCATCGGCGGCCTGAACCCGTTCGAGCGGGGCAACGACCAGAAGCAGAAGTTCCAGGACGGCGTCGCGACGCTGACGTCCATCCTGTCGCCGCGCACCGTCAATGAAGTGCGCGTGCTGGCCGGGACGACAGCCATGCACTGGACCGTGGATCGCTATGCCGATCCGCTCGGCTTCAGCATCAGCCGTCCGTCGATCAACCTCGGCAAGGCCAGCAACATGCCGCAGGGTTGGGACGCCGTGCGCTACCAGGTGGTGGACACGCTGTCGCACACGATCGGGCGTCACGAGCTCAAGGCGGGCGTCGACCTGCAGTTCGACCGCCAGGACACGTACTTCCTCGGCAACAAGGACGGCACCTTCACCTTCCGCACCGATGCGCCGTTCAACCCGGACGATCGCTCGACCTACCCGTTCCAGTACACGCAGACCATCGGCGACTGGTTCGACCCGCGCCGCAACGAGATCTACTCCGCGTTCGTGCAGGACACGTGGCGGGCGCACAACAGGCTGACCGTCAACGCCGGCCTGCGCTTCGACACCGAGACGATCTTCGCCAAGGCGCGCGCCGTGGAGGTGGACCAGGACCTGAACAACTTCTCGCCGCGGGTCGGCGCGACGTGGACCGCCACCGAGGACGGTCGCACGGTAGTGCGCGGCGGTTTCGGCATCTACTACGATCAGGGCTTCAACAACATCTCGGGCAACATCAGCAACTCGGCGCGTTCCCAGAACGTCACGGTGCTGAACCCGGGCTTCCCTGACCCGTATGACGGCGGCACCATCGCGGCCGCCCGGCCGAGCATCACGGTGGCGGCGCCCGAGTTCACGACGCCGCAGACCCGTACGACGAGCGTCGGCGTCCGCCGCGAGATCGCCCGCGGCCTGGCCGTCAGCGTGGATGCGGTGCGCACCCTCGGCTACGACCTGTTCAACGCGGTGGACATCAACGCACCGCTGCCCGGCACCACCGTCCGCCCCGACCCGGCCTACCTGCGCATCGTGCAGTACCAGACCACCGGACGGAGCTGGACCGACTCGCTGCTGGTGTCGCTCGAACGGCGCCTCGGCGGCCGCGGACCGAGCTTCAACGTGTCGTACACGCTGTCGAAGGCCGAACGCAACGTCGAGGACTTCGGTTTCGTCGCGCAGAACGCGTACGACCCCGCAGCCGAGAAGGCGGCGGCCACCAACGACAGGCGCCACCAGGTCGTCGCCTCCGCCGTGTGGGCCCTGCCCTATGGGTTCCAGGTGGCCGGTCTGCTGCAGGCACGCAGCGGCTTGCCGTGGAACGTGACGACCGGGTCCGACAACAACGGCGACCAGAGCGTCAACGACCGTCCGGATCTCGCCGTGCCAGGTGGCGACCCGACAGACAAGGCCACCTACTTTGCCGGCTTCACGGGACGCGTCGGCAATCTCGCACGCAACGCGAACCGTGGGCCGGACTTCGTGCAGCTCGATCTCCGGTTGTCGAAGTTCCTCCGAATCGGGCGCTACTCGCTCGAGGGCTTCGTCGAGGCCTTCAATGCGCTGAACCGGGCCAACCTCGGCACCCCGAACGGCACGCTCACCTCCGCGACATTCGGCAGGCCGACTGGCCTGGCCACCGGCGCGACGCCGCGACAGGTCGAGCTCGGCTTCCGCTTCAACTTCTGAGACGCAGCCATGACGATCAGAACCACATTCGCCGCGCTTCTCGCACTCACCCTCGCGACGTCGGCCGCCGCCCAGCGACGGCCGGTCACGATCGACGACCAGTTCGCCGTCCAGGACGTCGCGGGCCCCGAGCTGTCACCCGACGGCGAATGGGTGACCTACACGCTCACCACCTGGGACGTGGCCGGCGACAAGCGCAACACCGACCTGTGGAAGGTGCGCTACGACGGCAGCGCGCGCACGCAGCTCACGTTCACGCCCGAGAACGAGACGTCGCCGAAGTGGAGCCCGGACGGCCGCTTCCTCGCGTTCCTGTCGTCGCGTCCCGGACCGGCCAAGGGCACGCAGGTCTGGCTGCTCCCGAGCAGCGGCGGCGAGGCCCGGCAACTCACGCGCATCAAGGGCGGCGTCACGTCCTTCGAGTGGGCGCCCGACAGCCGTCGGCTCGCACTCGTCCGCCGGCACGGCGACCCCAATGCCGGCGAGCCCGAGGAGCGCGGCCAGCGCCCCGGCACGCCACCGCCGCCCTTCGTGCTCGACGCCTATCAGTTCAAGCGCGACGGGCAGACCTACCTCACCGAGCGCGGACGCAGCCGGATCTCGCTCTTCGACGTCGAGACGCAGCAGGAGGAGTTGCTCACGGCCGACGCCAACGCCAACGGTCCGTTCGAGGAGAGCAGCCCGAGCTGGTCACCCGACGGCACGCGCATCGCCTTCGTCAGCAACCACGACGACGAGTGGGACCGGACACGCAACGACGACGTCTTCGTCGTGGAGGCGCGTGCGGGCTCGAAGTCCCGCCGCCTCACCACCTTCGCGGGGCGCGACGGCGGCACGGGCCGTGGCGACGGGGTGGTGTGGAGCCCGGACGGTCGGTGGATCGCGTACGGACAGGGCAGCGAACCACGCATGGACTTCCACAGCGTGACGAAGCTGGCAGTCGTCGCCGCGGACGGGAGTGCCGCGCCGCGTCTGCTCACGGCGGACCTCGATCGCAGCGTCTCGAGCGCGCAGTTCTCGGCAGACGGCGCCTCGCTCGTCTTCACGGTGGCCGATGACCGCACCGTGTACCTGGCCCGCGTGTCGGCCGACGGCGGCCGTGTCGAGCGCCTCGTTTCCGGTCAGCGCGTCGTCGGGAGCCCCACGCACGCGAAGGGGCGAACGGTGGTGACCGCCGCGACGTCGATCGAGCCGGCGGAGCTGTACGCGTTCGAGGGCGGCGCGCTGCGCAAGCTGACGACGCACAACGAGGCGTGGCTGTCCACGGTGCAGATCCAGCCGGCGGAAGACATCGCCTTCAAGAGCTCGGACGGCGCCGACATCCGCGGCCTGCTGACCAGGCCTGTTGGCTACGTGGCCGGCCAGCGCTACCCGACGCTGCTGCGCCTGCACGGCGGACCAACATCGCAGGACGCACACACGTTCAACTTCGAACGGCAGATCTTCGCGGCCAATGGCTATGCCGTGGTCAACGTCAACTACCGTGGCAGCTCCGGACGCGGCGCCGCATTCCAGGAGTCCATCTTTGCCGACTGGGGCAACCTCGAGGTGAAGGACGTGCTGGCCGCGGCCGACCACGTCGTCGCCAACGGCATCGCCGACCCGAATCGACTCGGGGTGGGTGGCTGGAGCTACGGCGGCGTGCTCACCGACTACGTGATCGCCAGTGACACGCGCTTCAAGGCGGCCATCAGCGGCGCCGGCAGCGCCAACCACATCTCGCTCTACGGGCACGACCAGTACACGTACCTGTACGACAGCGAGTTCGGCCCGCCCTGGGAGAACCTCGATCTGTGGGTGAAGTACTCGTATCCGTTCTTCAAGGCCAACCGCATCACGACTCCGACGCTCTTCATGGGCGGCCAGAACGACTTCAACGTGCCGATCCTCGGCAGCGAGCAGATGTACCAGGCGCTGAAGACGCTGCGCGTGCCGACCCAGCTCGTGGTCTATCCAGGGCAGAATCACAGCCTCACACGGGTGCCGTACCTGAGGGATCGCCTCGAACGCTACCTCGCGTGGTACGGCAGGTACCTCCAGCCGACCGGCGGCGCACCCTCCACGGCCACGGCAAGCAGTCAGGAGTAGGCACGTCACAGTGATCGGACATTCGCTGGTACATCGATTCACGGTCCTGTCGCTGCTGGGCGCGTTGACCGCGCTCCTGCCGGCGACGGGCACGGCGCAGGACCGCCAGGCGACCCTCGCGGCCTTCCGGTACGACTCGTCGGTTCCCACGCTGAAGCAGGTGGTTGGACACGACCACGGCGAGGAGGTCACGACGCCGGAGGAGATGACGATGTACCTCCGCGCGCTTGCGGCGGCCGCACCCACACGCACGCGGCTCGTGGAGTACGGACGCACGTGGGAAGGTCGGCCGCTGCACCTCCTGGCGGTGGCTGCGCCAGCGCGCATCGCGGCGCTCGACGACATCAAGCGCGATCTCCGCCGGCTTGCCGATCCGCGCGGGCTCCCGGCCGGCGAGGCCGATGCGCTCGTGTCACGCACGCCGGTGGTGGTGGCGCTGCTGCACAGCGTGCACGGCAACGAAATCTCGCCGGCCGGTGCCGCGCTGCTCGAGGCCTATCACCTGCTGGCCGTGACCAACGACCCGCGGGTGGACGCGATTCGCGAGCACGCGATCGTGCTCATCGACCCGCTGCAGAACCCCGATGGCCGCGCCCGCATGGCACAGGGGACGCGGAGCGCGCGGGCGGCGGTGCCCGACGCGCATCCGATCTCGGCCGAGCACGACGAGCCATGGCCCGGCGGACGCGGCAACCATTACTTCTTCGATCTGAACCGCGACTGGTTTGCGCAGACGCAGCCCGAGAGCCGGGGGCGCGTGGCGGCGCTGCTCGAGTGGATGCCGCATGTCGTCGTGGACCTGCACGAGATGGGCGGCGAGAGCACGTACTACTTCCCGCCGAACGCCGTGCCGAGCAACCCGCACACCACGCCAGCGCAGCAGCAGGCCGTCGACACGCTGGGCCGGGCGATCGCGAGCGCGTTCGACGAACGCGGGTTCCCGTACTTCACGAGCGAAGTGTTCGATGCGTTCTACCCGGGCTATGGCGTGTCGTGGCCGATGGCGCAGGGCGCGATCGGCATGACGTTCGAGAAGTCATCGGCCCGCGGACTCGCCTGGCGGCGCCAGGACGGCAGCCTCCTCACCTACATGGACGGCATCGTCGAGCACTTCACCGCGGCCCTGACCACCGCGGCGACGGCCGCCAGCAACCGGGAGGCGTGGCTCCGCACGTTCGTCGCGTTCCGCCGCAGCGCGGTCGAGGAAGGCGAGCGGAGCGCCACCGCGAGGCACTACGTCCTGCTCGACAACGGGGACGCCGGCCGCACGCGGCATCTCGCGACGCTGCTGCACCGCAACGGCATCGAGATCCGGCGCACCACGGCGCCGGCGACGGTACAGGGGCGGCCGGTGCCGGCAGGCACGCTCGTCGTGCCGCATGGCCAGCCGGCAGGGCGCCTCGTGCGCAACCTGCTCGACGAGCGCACGGAGTTGCCTGCCGATTTCGTCAAGGCGCAGGCCGAGCGGCGGCTGCGACGGCAGCCCGATCAGATCTACGACGTCACGGCATGGAGCCTGCCGCTGCTCTACGACGTGGAGACGCTGCGGGTGACGCAGGCACTCGGTGTGGAGACCGAGGCATGGCGGCCGGACGCGGCGACAACGAGCGCAACCCTGAGCGGCGCGCGTGTGGCGTACGTGCTGCCGTGGAACGCCTCCACCGCCGCCGCCGTGACCGCTGGCCTTGGTGAGGGGCTGAAGGTGCGCGTGGCGGCTGAGAGCTTCACCGTCGGAGGCCGCACGTACCCGGTCGGCACCGCCATCGTGCGCGTCGCCGATCACGCCGGGGTCGATCTCGCCGGCACGCTCGGCGCCGTCGCGAGCCGACACGGTGCCGAGGTGGTTGCGGTAGACAGCGGGTTCGTCGAGCGTGGCATTTCGCTCGGCAGCAATCAGGTCCAGTCCCTGAAGCTGCCCCGCGTGCTGCTGGCCTGGGACGCGCCAGCCACGGGTCTGTCGGCCGGCTGGGCGCGGTACGTGCTGGAACGGCGGTTCGGCCTCGTGCCCTCTGCGGTGCGGGTCGCCAGTCTCGGACGCGTGAATCTCGCCGAGTTCGACGTCGTGGTGCTGCCCTCGGGCACCTACACGCCTGGCATTGGTCCGGATCTCGTCCGGCGGCTTCAGGACTGGGTGAGCGCGGGCGGGACCCTCGTCACCGTGGGCGACGCGACGCGGTGGGCGACGGCGGAGGGCACCGGTCTTCTGGGCACGACAGCGGAATGGAAGGGTGGGGCGCCCATCACGGGTGGCGCGCCGGGCGCGCGCCCCTCGAGTGCCGCGGCACCGTCGCAGCCGATCGACATCGGCACCGCCGTGACGCCGACACGGGAACTGCCGACGCTCGTGCCGGGCGCCATCCTCAACACGGTGGTCGACACCGAGCACTGGCTGAGCAGCGGCCTCGACGCGTCCGTGCCCGTCAACGTCCAGGGGCAGCGGGTGTTCTCGCCGATCACGCTCGACAAGGGCCGCAACGTCGTGCACTTCGCCCCGAAGGGCGATCTCGTGGCGAGCGGCATCGTCTGGGAGGAATCGCAGGAGGAGCTGCCGGGCAAGCCCTACCTCATCCACCAGCCGGTGGGGCGTGGGCACGTCGTGTCGTTCACCGACGACCCGAACAACCGCGGCTTCTCCGAGGCCACGCAGCTGCTGTTCCTGAACGCGGTGTTGCTCGGGCCCGCGATGTAGCGTGAGCAAGGGGTGACGCAAGGACCCCGGTGCGGATAGGCTTGGGCTCCTCGGAGGTGAAGATGCGAGCGATCCTGGTATGCACCCTTCTCGCGCCGCTCGTCGCCGGTTGTGCCGTGGACGCGGCACGGCAGGCGCAGGGTGCGGCGCAGCAGTCGTCCGCCCGGCCGTTACGCGGGCAGGTCGTCGCCGCCTTCGAGTAGCCGTGGGCGATGACGTTCCTGCCGGACGGGCGGATGCTGATCACCGAGAAGGCCGGCACCCTCTACGTCGTGTCGGCAGACGGCCAGCAGCGCAGGAGCGTGAGCGGGCTTCCCCGGGTCGCCAGCGAAGGGCAGGGCGGGCTGCTCGACGTTGCGCTGCACCCGGAGTTTGCAAAGAACCGGTTCGTCTACTTCAGCTACTCGGAAGCGGGCGACGGCGGCAAGGGCGTCGTGCTGTCCCGCGGCGTCTTCGAGGATGGCGATCAGCCGGCCCTGCAGAAGGTCGAGGCCCTGTTCCGCGCCTCGCCCTATGTGGACGGCGATGGCCATTTCGCCGGCCGCATCGCCTTCTCGGGCGACGGGCACCTGTTCTTCTCCGCCGGCGAGCGGCAGAAGTTCGATCCGGCGCAGGACCCGAAGGCGACGCTCGGCAAGGTGCTCCGGCTGCAGGCCGATGGCTCGCCCGCACCGGGCAATCCGCTCGTGGACAAGGGATTCCACCCCGCGGTCTGGTCCTACGGCCATCGGAACCCGCTCGGCCTCGCGTTCGATGCAAACGGCAACCTGTGGGATCAGGAGATGGTGCCCAAGGGCGGCGACGAAGTGAACCTGATCCTGCC
>JAEZCY010000048.1 GCA_023429845.1 Acidobacteriota bacterium | reverse complement strand
GGTGTATGCTGAGCGCCTCGGAGGGTCTCATGACGCGCGTTGTCACGGCGACAGCTCTGCTGGGCGTACTCTGGGCGATTCCTGCGTGGGGACAGGTGTTCCGGAGCGGCGTGGACACGGTCCGGCTCGGCGTGGCCGTCGTCGACAAGGCCGGCCAGCCGGTCACCACGCTCGGACGGGGAGATTTCGTCGTCCTCGAAGACGGCAAGCCACAGGCGCTCCAGCTGTTCACCACGGGCGCGCAGGAGGCCGACGACCGCTCGCCGCTGCACATCGGGCTGCTCTTCGATACGTCGGGCAGCATGGCCGCCGACCTCAAGCTGGCGCGATCGGCAGCGGTGAAGTTCTGCAACATGCTGCAGCGCGCCGAAGACGTCACCCTCGTGGAGTTCGACACCGAAGTCCGCATCGCCCGCTTCGGCCAGAACGACTTCCCGCTGTTTGTCGAGCGTCTCCGCCACCGCAAGCCGGACGGATGGACCGCGCTGTACGACGCGCTCGGCGTCTACCTGGATGGCACCTCGTTCCAGGGAGGCGAGAAGGTGCTCGTGGCGTATACCGACGGCGGCGACACGCGCAGCGTGATGTCCTACTCCGACGCCTTGACCGCGTTGCGCGCCTCCGACGTCACCGTCTACATCGTCGGCTTCCTCGAGAACCAGGGCGCGCGGGAGAAGCTCGAACAGCGGATGCGGCTGACCCAGCTCGCCGAGGCAACGGGCGGGCTGGCGTTCTTCCCGAGCACGCAGAAGGAGATCGATCTCGCGTACGAGCAGGTGCTCGGCGACATCGATGCGCGGTACCTGCTCGGGTACATCTCGTCCAACCAGGCCAACGACGGCGCCTGGCGGAAGCTCGACGTGAGGCTGACGCGGCCCGATCTGAGCACGGCCAAGGTGCGGGCACGCAAGGGCTACTACGCGATCCTGCGCCCCGAGGATGGTGGGTCGCGGCCGTAGTCGCGCGGCGGCCGGACTCGAACGGCTGGCAGGGAGGATGGTACGATCCGCGGGATTGGGCTCCTGCCTGCGCTCATGCCATCCACCTACGATCGCTTCCAGCTGGTCTCATCCTTCGAACTCAGGGGTGACCAGCCGCGGGCAATCGACGAGCTGGTGAGCGGACTCGAGCGCGGCGACACCTTCCAGACCCTGCTCGGCGTCACCGGCTCGGGCAAGACGTTCACGATGGCGCACGCGATCGCACGGGTGAACCGCCCGGCCCTCGTGATGGTCCACAACAAGACCCTCGCTGCCCAGCTGTACCAGGAATTCAAGCGGTTCTTCCCGCACAACGCCGTCGAGTACTTCGTTTCCTACTACGACTACTACCAGCCCGAGGCCTACATGCCGGCCACGGACTCGTACATCGAGAAGGAAGCGATCATCAACGACGAGATCGACCGGATGCGGCTGTCGGCCACGCGGTCCCTCTTCGAACGGCGCGACGTCATCATCGTCTCGAGCGTGTCGTGCATCTACGGCCTCGGGTCGCCGGAGGCCTATTACGGGCTGATGCTGCCGCTCGAGCGCGGGCAGGCGATCGGCCGCGACCAGATCCTGCGCAAGCTCGTGGAGATCCAGTACGAGCGCAACGATGCCGACTTCGCGCGCGGCACCTTCCGCGTCCGGGGCGACGTGATCGAAGTCCATCCCTCGTACGAGGAGACCGCGATCCGCATCGAGCTCTTCGGCGACGAGGTGGACGAGCTGTCCACGATCGATCCGCTCACCGGCGCCACCGTGAGGCGCCACGACAAGGTCGCCATCTACCCCAAGAGCCACTTCGTCACCTCGCGCGAGCGCACGAAGGTGGCCATCGAGAGCATCAAGGCGGAACTGGTCGAGCGCCGCACCGACCTCGAACGCGAGGGCCGGCTGCTCGAGGCCCAGCGCCTGCACCAGCGGACGATGTTCGACCTCGCGATGATGCAGGAGATCGGCTACTGCCATGGGATCGAGAACTACGCCCGGCACCTGACCGGCCGTCCGCCGGGCGCGCCGCCGCCGACGCTGCTCGACTACCTGCCGCCCGACGCGCTGACGATCATCGACGAGAGCCACCAGACGATTCCGCAGATCCGCGGCATGTACTTCGGCGATCGGTCGCGCAAGGAAGTCCTCGTCGAGCACGGGTTCCGTCTGCCGTCGGCGCTCGACAACCGGCCGCTGAACTTCGACGAGTGGAAGGCGCGCGTGGGCCAGCAGCTGTTTGTGAGCGCCACGCCCGGCGCCTACGAGTTGACGATGTCGGCGGGCGTCGTGGTGGAGCAGATCGTGCGGCCCACCGGGCTGCTCGATCCGGAGATCGACATCAGACCCGTGCGCGGCCAGGTGGACGATCTGCTCGCAGAGATCCGGGCCCGGGTTGACGTCGGCGAGCGCGTCCTCGTCACCACGCTGACCAAGCGCATGGCCGAGGACCTGACGCAGTACTATCACGAGCTCGGCGTGCGGGTGCGCTACCTGCACAGCGACATCGACACGCTCGAGCGCATCGAGATTCTGCGCGACCTGCGGCGCGGCACCTTCGACGTGCTGGTCGGCATCAACCTGCTGCGCGAGGGGCTCGACCTCCCGGAGGTCTCGCTCGTGGCGGTGCTCGACGCCGACAAGGAGGGCTTCCTCCGGTCGAGCGGGTCGCTGATCCAGACCGTCGGCCGGGCGGCGCGCCACGTCAACGGCCGGGCCATCTTCTATGCAGACACGCACACCGACTCGATGAAGCGCTGCATCGACGAGACGACGCGCCGGCGAGCCGTGCAGGAGGCGTACAACCTCGAACACGGCATCACCCCCACGAGTGTGCGCCGCGCGATCGACGAGGGCATGGGAACGGTGGAGGAGCACGATTACCTCACCGTCCCGGTCGCGCGACCCGCCGCGCTCACCTTCAGGTCCGAAGGGGAGCTTGCCGCGCACATCGGCCGCCTGGAGGGCGAGATGCGGGCCGCCGCGGCAAACCTCGAGTTCGAGAAGGCTGCCGCGATCCGCGACCAGCTCAAGACTCTGCGTCAGCCCGGGCTGGCGCTGGCCGGCGTGGAGGCGCCGGGGGCCTGAGCGTCACGCGACGCATCGCCACTGCATCCGAATGGCATCTTTTCTGACGAGCTGGGCCAAGGGAGCGGTCTTCCAGGTCCAGGAATACGTGAAGTTGTGCCTCGCGCTGGGTCGGGGCCTCGTCACGCGTCCCTTCTACCTGCGCGATATCGTCGAACAGCTCGACGCCATCGGGGTCGGCTCGCTGACGGTCGTCCTGCTCACGGGCGGGTTCACCGGTGCGGTGCTCGCACTGCAATCCGGCATGACGCTCGACCAGTTCGGCGCCAGGTCGGTGGTGGGCCGATTGATCAGTGCGTCGATGGTGAAGGAATTGGGCCCCGTGCTGACCGCTCTCATGGTGACCGGCCGCGTGGGCTCCGGCATCGCCGCGGAACTCGGCTCGATGGCCGTCACCGATCAGCTGAACGCATTGCGGGCGCTCGGGACGGACCCGATCCGCAAGCTTGCCGTGCCGCGGGTCATTGCGGGCGTCATCATGGTGCCGATCCTCACGGTGATTTCGGACTTCGTCGGGATCGTGGGTGCGTGGATCATCACGGTCACCCAGTTGCGCGTCGCGTCGAGCGTGTACTGGAACTCGGTCGTCGACGCGCTCTACATCCAGGACGTGTGGATGGGCCTGCTCAAGCCGGTTGTGCTGGGGTTCGCGATCGTGAGCATCGCCTGCTTCGTCGGGATGCGGACCACGGGTGGCACGCAGGGCGTCGGGCGCAGCACGACCCAGGCCGTCGTCGCCGGCTCGGTCGCCGTGCTCGTGCTCGACTTCATCATCACGAAGCTGATGATCTCGGTGATGTACTGACGATGGGCGCACCGACTCCGCTCGAGAGCCGACTGTCGCGCGTCAGGACACCGGGTGAACCGGTCATCGTCTTCGAGAACGTGGTGCTGGCGTTCGGCGACAACGTGATTCTGAAGGACGTCAGCTTCGAACTGCGCGCCGGGTACTCGAAGATCTTCCTGGGCGCGAGTGGCGCGGGCAAGAGCACCATCCTCAAGCTGATCCTCGGCCTGCTGAAGCCGCAGGGTGGGAGGATCTGGGTGAACGGCGTGCGGGTGGACGCGCTCAGCGAGGCGGACATGATGAAGGTCCGCGACGACGTCGGCATGGTGTTCCAGGAAGGCGCGCTGTTCGATTCGCTCACGGTGCGCGAGAACGTCGGGTACAAGCTGTACGAGGAGAGCGACATGGAACTCGGCGCTGTCCATCGGCGGGTCGAAGAGGTGCTCTCCTGGGTCGAGCTCGAGGAGCACATCGACAAGATGCCATCGCAGCTCTCGGGCGGTCAGCGTCGCCGTGTCGCGATTGCGCGCGCCATGACGTTCCAGCCGCGGATCCTCCTGTATGACGAACCCACCACCGGGCTCGACCCGATCACGTCGATCACCATCGACGACGAGATCGTGAAGATGCGCGACATCGAGGGCGTGAGCTCGATCATGGTGACGCACCAGCTGCGCGACGCGTTCTGGGTGGCCGAGAAGATGGCGGTTCGTGGTGACGACGGCACGGTGCAGGTCGTGCCGGCCACACCAGAGAAGATGGCCCAGACCGAGTTCGTGATGCTGCGCGAGGGTGTGATCGCCTTCGAAGGCACCGCCGCGGAGCTGCGCGCCTCCACCGACCCGTACCTGCAGCTTTTCCTGAGTTGATCCCATGCCTCGCACTCGTACTCTCGCCTGGTCCCAGCTGAAGATCGGCATCCTTGCCGTGGCGGCCTTCACGCTGGCCACGATGCTGATCTTCGCCGTCGGCGGCGACGCGGGCCTGTTCTCGGGCCGCAACTACCTCAAGACCCGCTTCCCGAACGCGGGGGGCGTGCAGTCGGGCGCGGTCGTCCGGCTTGCCGGCGTCAACGTCGGGGCGGTCGAGGACGTGTACTTCGACGGCGCCGTGGTGGAGATGGTGCTGCGTGTGCGGCCGGAAGCGATGGACAAGATCACCACCAACTCGGTGGCGCAGATCGGATCGGTGAGCCTGCTCGGCGAGGGCGCCATCGACATCACGGCGACCAGCGACGGCGTGCCGCTGCAGGACTGGGGCTACATCCGTTCGGGGCCGACGCCGGGGCAGATCGCCGACGTTGCCGAGAACGCCACGCAGACGCTGGCGCAGGCGGCGTCGCTGCTCGAGGACGTGCGTGCCGGCAAGGGGACGGTGGGGAAGCTGTTCACCCAGGACCTGCTGCACGATCAGCTCTCGGGCGTGGTCCGTGCGACGCAGGGCGTGATCACCGCCATCGAGCAGGGACGGGGGCCGGCCGGGACGTTGATCAACAACCGCGCGGCGGCTCGCAACCTGGAACGGGCGCTGGCGAACCTGGACTCGGTGACCAGCAACATCGCCGCCGGCAAGGGCTCGCTCGGTACGCTGCTGAACGACGACGCGCTGGCGCGCTCGCTGAGCGCCACGACCGAGAACCTGCGCTCGGTGACTGCCGGCCTCCAGGCGGGCAAGGGCACGGCGGGCAAGCTGTTGAGCGACGAAGCCCTCTATAATCGGCTCGACTCGGTGACGCAGCGCCTCGATACCCTCGTCACGAACCTGAATCGCGGCGAGGGCACGGCGGGCAGGCTCCTGAACGACAAGGAGCTGTACGACAACATGAACGGCGCGGCCACCGAACTGCGCGGCCTCCTTGCCGAGATCCGCAAGGATCCGAAGAAGTATCTGAACGTGAGGGTCAGCATTTTCTAGCGTGCCGCGACTCGGGAGTGGGGGACTCGGGACTCGGCCTGACGGCACCCCGAATCCCGATGCCCGACCCCCGGTGCGGTTACTGACATGAACGATTGGACCAACATCTGGCTGGCGATCATCGCGGTTTCGACCTTCCTGATGGCGGCGATCCAGGTGGGCGCGATCGTGGCGGGTGCGATTGCCGCCAGGCGCCTGCAGGCCCGCCTGGCCAAGGTCGAAGCGCAGATGGAGCCGCTCGTGGCGCGCATCAACACCATAAGCGCCGACGCGACGCGCATCTCCGCACTGGCCGTGCAGCAGGCCGAGAAAGCGGACGTCGCATTCACGAGCGCCGCGTCGCGTGTGGATCAGACGCTCGCGGTGGTGCAGAATGCGGTCGTCGCGCCAGCTCGTGAAGGTATGGCGTTGGCCGCCGCCGTGCGGGCCGCGGTCGGATCCCTGACCAGGGGCGCCGGCCGCCGCAAGTCCGGCGAGGACGACGACGCCCTGTTCATCGGCTGACGCCTGGCCTGTCCGGCGCGCTCGTCGCGTGCCCCTCCAGGAGGACTGCAGTCGATGATTCAGATGGCCACTCGGGTCGCGGCAGCGTGCGTCGCATCCACCCTCTTGCTCGCCGTCCCGGCGAGCGCGCAGCCGGCAGCGGCCGGCACGGCCGCCGCCGTCAAGGAACTCACGACACTGCTCGCCCCACCTGACGGCGCCGCCGGGCCACGGTTCATCGCGGCTGAGGACCCCTCCGATTCCTCGCGCTTCGTCGCCGCCATGATTCTGCCCGACCTGCAGGTGCTGCTCGTCTCGGCCGCGTACCAGGCGCCCGTCCTGCTGCGCGAGCGCGTCCTGACGCGCAAGTACCGGGATGCCTACCAGGACCTGCAGGCCGCGTCGCTGCCTGACGGCAAGGTCGTCATCGAGGATCTGCTGGCCAACGGCCTGGCGTTCAAGCCCGCCAAGGGACAGGCCGCCGACGCCGCGACGATCGAGGGCAAGACGGTGACCTTCGATGGCCAGTGGCGCAAGGCGAAGCTGAAGGAAGACGAGTACACCTCCGCTTACGCAGCCGCCGAGAAGGCGTACACGCGGCTGCTGGGCCTCCTGGTCACGCAGGCGAAGCTGCGCTGAGGCGGCCACCGCGCCCACGGCGTCGAAACTCCGTGAGTCGCGGCCTCGGGACTGACCGATGCCGGACGGAGCCGGCGCCTCGAGCACGACGATCGGTGACGCGGCTGAACCGGCATCGTGCAGAATGGCTCCCGAGCTTTCGAACCGGATGCCACCCTACGCGCTCGCCATCTTCGACTTCGACGGCACGCTCGCCGACAGCTGGCGCCTGATGGGCCAGGCCATGATCGACGCGGCCGACCGGTTCGGGTATCGCCGCCTCTCGCCGGACGAGGCGCAGGATCTGCGCGGCAAGGACACGCGCCTGGTCATGCAGGCGATGGGCGTCCGCATGTGGCAGTTGCCGGCCATCGTGATGCACATGCGGCAGGTGGCCCTGCAGCAGGCCGGCGAGGTCACGCTGTTCGAGGGCGTCCCGGCGATGCTCCACGCGCTCCGCACGGCCGGGGTCCGCGTCGCCGTGGTCAGCTCCAATGGCGAGGAGGCGATACGCGCGGTGCTCGGTCCGGAGGTGGGGCGGCTCGTTGACGACTACGACTGCGGCGCCGCCATCTTCGGCAAGGCCTCGAAGTTCCGCCGCGTCGTGCGACGGGCCGGCGTGCGTCCCTCCGAGACGATTGGCGTCGGCGACGAAGTGCGCGACATCGACGCGGCACGCACCGCCGGTACGGCCTCCGGTGCGGTGACGTGGGGATACGCAACTCCGGAACTGCTCGAGAGCCACGCACCCACGCACCTGTTCCGGACGGTCGATGAGTTGACGAACGTCCTCGTCGACCCGTCCCCACATCCGCCGCCGAGCCGTCCAGGGACCGCGAACCCGGACGCCCCGCCTACTCCGGCGTCGGCTTGATCTCCGTCTTCCGCACCGTCGGGTACGCAATCCCGAGCTGCTCCAGGTACGTCTTGTACTTCGTCGGATCGTAGTAGTACTTGCGCAGCTCCGGCTTGTACTTCTCCATGACGCCGGCGTTCAGTTCGATCGCCGGCGTGTCGGTTGCCCGAATCAGGGGCTGGTACTTGCGGTCCTTCGTCTGCACGTCCGTGAAGTACGCCTTCGCGGCGGTGACGACGTCGGGACGCAGCAGGACGTCGATCACGGTGGTGGCGATCACCTGTGCGCCGTGGTTCACGCCCTTGTGCGCGATGGGTGTGGCCATCGAGATGGCGTTGGCCCAGTTGTGGCCGGGACCGGCCTGGAAGTTGGCAGGGAAGCGCAGCGTCACGGTCGGCACCGTCCACGAGATGTCGCCGATGTCGTCCGAGCCGCCGCCGCGCCGCTCGTCCTCCGGGATCTCGTGCTGCCCCTTCAGCTCGCCGATCTTCGTGGTCAGCCCGACGACCGGCACGCCGAGTTCCTGCTGCGTGGCCTTGGCGAGCGTGACGTCCGCGTCCGTCCACTGGGGGAGCCCGACCGCGGTGATGTTCTGGTGCATCGTCTCGGAGAGCGGCTTGTTGAAGTGCTGCGGCCACGCCGAGCCGAGCACGCGCGACGTCCACGTGGTGTCGGTCATCAGCGCCGCCCCCTTGGCGATGTTGTCGCCGATCTCCCACAACCGCTTGATGCGGTCGTAGTCGGTCTCGCGGAAGTAGTACCAGACGCTGGCGCGACGCGGCACGACGTTGGGCTGGTCACCGCCGTTGGTGATCACGTAGTGGGAGCGATGCTGGAGCCGCAGGTGCTCCCGGCGGACGTTCCAGCCGGCATTCATGAGTTCGACGGCGTCGAGCGCCGACTTGCCGCGCCAGGGCGCGCCGGCGCTGTGGGCGGTCTCGCCCTCGAACGTGTACTCGACCGACACGAGGCCGGTGCCTTCGCGTTCACCCCACGACGTCTCGAGCGCTGAGCCGACGTGGTTGTAGAGCACGACGTCCACGTCGTCGAAAAGCCCCGCGCGGATGAAATACGCCTTCGTGCCGACCACTTCCTCGGCGATGCCCGGCCAGATCACGAGCGTTCCCGGCAGCTTCGCCTTCTCCATCTGTCGCTTGGCCGCAATGGCGGCCACGATGTTCAGTGGCGTGCCGGAGTTGTGCCCCTCACCGTGCCCGGGGGCGCCGTCGATGATCGGGTCGTGGTAGGCCACGCCGGGCTTCTGCGAGCCCTGCGGAATGCAATCCACGTCCGACCCGAGCGCGATGACCGGCGAGCCCGAGCCCCACCGCGCCACCCACATCGTCGGGATGCCGGCGTAGCCGCGCTCGATGCGGAAGCCCTCCTTCTCGAGAATGCCCGTCAGGTACTTCTGGGTTTCGTGCTCCTGGAACCCGAGTTCCGAGAAGCTGAAGACCATGTCGGTCATCAGCTGGCCGAGGTCGAACAGCGCCTGCGACTTCACGTCGGCGACCACCGCCGCCTTGATGGCGGCGAGCCTTGGGTCGACCGGGGCGCTGCGGACGCTCGTGCCAGCGGGTCCCGCAGGCCTCGCCGCGTCCTGGGCCTGCAACCCGGCGCCGGTCAGCGCCAGTGCCGCCATGACTGGAAGGAGTGCGCGTGTCTTCATGGCGTCATCTTCACGCAGGGGACAGCCACGAGTCACGCCCTTGGTCTGGCATGAAGCGTTGGAACGCCGAACGCCGAACGTCGAACGCCGAACGTCGAACGCCGAACGTCGAACGCCGAACGCCGAACGGCGACCGGCGGAGCGCGCAGGGTCTTACGGCTTCTCGACGTCGGTCCGCGCGTGCGAGACCTTCGAGAGCAACTGCTCGAGCTTGAATCCCGTGAGCGATTCGACGACGGGGGGGACCTGCGCAATCACCCGTGCGACCTCGTTGGTGACGGCCGACACCTGGCCATCGCCGTTGCCACCCGTGCTGACCATCGTGATCCGGTCGATCCGCGACAGCGGCTCGGCGACGGCTCGGGCGATCTCCGGGAGGATCGGCGCCAGGAGCTGGAGGACGGCGGCCTCGTTGTACTTCTGCCAGGCTTCGGCCTTCTTCTCCATCGCGAGCGCTTCGGCCAGTCCCTGCGCCTTGCGTGACTCGGCCTCGGCCAGCCCGCGGGCTTTGGCCACCTCGGCTTCGGCTACGCCCTGTGCCTGCGCGACGGCTGCCGCGGCCATCCCGCGTGCCCGTTCGCCTTCGGCAATCCGTTCGAGACGGCCGCGTTCCGCGTCCGCCTCGGTTTCGACCCGCTTGCGGGCCGCTTCGGCGAGAATCTCGGTCTCGTAGCGCTTGGCGTCGGCCTGGCGGCGGATCGTGGCGTCGAGCTCCTTCTCCCTGCGCTTGATTTCCTGCTCCTGCAGCTCGATCTCCATCGTCTTCTTCTGGAGTTCGTAGGCCATTTCAGCCTCGGCGCGCTTGCGATTGGCGGCGCTCTGCTGCTCGGCAATGGCCTGCTGCGCCTGGAAGTTGGCGATTTCGGCGGCGCGGTGGGATGCGGCGTCCGCCTCCCGCTGCCGCCGATCCTTCTCGGCGTTCGCTTCGGCGACGAACGCGTCCCGGCGGGCTTCCGCTTCCTGGGAGAGCTTGAGCGCCTCGGCTTGTCGCTCGCGGGTCTCACGCTCGGCATCGGCCTGGGCGATGGATGCTTCCTTCAGCGCGTTCGCCTCGGCGATCGCCGCGGTGCGCTTCACTTCGGCAATGCGTGGCTTGCCCAGTGCCTCGAGGTATCCGTGCTTGTCGCGAATGTCGCGGATGGTGAACGAGTCGATCCCGAGCCCCATGTTGGCGAGGTCGCCGGCCGAGATCTCCTGGACCTTCTGCGCGAACTGGTCGCGGTTCTTGTAGATCTCCTCCACGGTGAGCGTTCCGAGAATGGCGCGCAGGTGGCCCTGCACGGTGTCGAGCGCGACCTTCACGATCTCCTCGGGCTTCATGCCGAGGAATCGCTCCGCCGCCGAATGCAGGGAGACCTCGTCCTTCTTGATCTTGATCTGCGCGACACCATCCACCAGGACCGGCACGCCCTGCGACGTGTACACCTCCGGCGTGTTCACGTCGAGCGTCATGATCTCGAGCGACAGGCGGTTCCAGGTGGAGAACAGCGGAACCACGACACCGGCGCCACCGGTGATGAAGCGGACCGGCCCGCGGCCGGACACGACGATGACCTCGTTGGGGCCAGCCTTGCGCAGGAACGCGAGGTACGCGAGGACCAGACCGGCGGCCAGTCCGGCCAGCACGAGGACCGCGGTGATGATGAACAGTTCGGACACGATGGGACCTCCGGTCAATCCTGCTGTGCGGCGGACGTGTCGGGACGCACGACCAGCGTGACGCCGGCGACACGCACGACCGTAACGATGGCGCCGCGTGGGAGCGGCGAGCCGTCGGCAGAGCGCGCGGGCGCCGTGTGACGCTGACCGCGCACCATCGCCACCACCTCTCCAGGTCCGTCCGGCGGAATGGGCGTCGTCACTTCCGCGGCGGCGCCCACGAGGTCGCTTTCACGAACGGTCTGCGTGCCCGTGGACGTGACCAGGAGCCGCCAGGCGGCGTAGGTCACGACGTAAGTGAACAGCAGTGCGCCGGGCAGCGCGATCGCCACGCTGACCGGATTGGACAGCTGCAGGCCGAACGTCGCCAGCAAGCCGAGCGCGCCCGTCGCGCCGCAGAACGTCGCCAGGGACAAGGGCGAGAAGAGGGGGAAGTGGAACGTCCCGTCAGCCGCGTCGGCACCGCCGTCGCCGTCGAACACCTGCCCGAGGATCAGCGCCACGGCGACATACCCGCAGCCCGCGACGGCGAGCGTCGCGTACGTCACAGTAAGCATGGGAGTGGGTCACATCCTAACAGACGAGTCGGCTCGTCTCCGAGCGCGCGCCCGAGTCCAGGCGGCTTGCCTTGTCGCGGAGGGGGCGTGCACGCCGTGGATGCCAAGGCCCAAGGCCCAAGGCCCAGGGCATCCCGAACCTGATCGACAATACGAGGATGTCCTCTCCGGCTCCGGCCGTCTCCGAGGCGCTGCGGCGCGAAGTGGAGCGGCGCCGCACGTTCGCCATCATCTCCCACCCCGACGCGGGCAAGACGACGCTCACCGAGAAGACGCTGCTGTACGCCGGCGCGATCGAACTCGCCGGCGCCGTGAAGGGCCGCGCCTCGCAACGGCAGGTCGTCTCGGACTGGATGGACATCGAGCGCGAACGCGGCATCTCGATCACATCGGCGGCCCTCGAGTTCGAGCTGGACGGCCGGCGCGTCACGCTGCTCGACACGCCGGGCCACAAGGACTTCAGCGAGGACACCTACCGCACGCTGCTGGCCGTGGACAGCGTCGTGATGGTGATCGACGCCGCCAAGGGCATCGAGACGCAGACGCGCAAGCTGTTCGAGGTGGCGCGGCAGCGGCACCTGCCGATGCTGACGTTCGTCAACAAGCTCGATCTGCCCGGCCGCGATCCGCTCGACCTGCTCGACGAAATCGAGCGCGTGCTGGGCCTGTCGGCCGCGCCCATGAACTGGCCGATCGGCACGGGCGACCGCTTCAAGGGCGTGTACGACCTGCGACGCAACGAGGTGCTCTTCTACGAGCGGATCGCCCGCAGCGCGCGGCGCGCGCCGGTCACCGTGACGGGCGCCGACGACCCGCGGCTCGTGGACCTGATCGGTGAGCAGGCGCGCGACGAGCTGCTCGAGGGTGTCCACCTGCTCGAGGCGGCCGGGACGCACTTCGACTTCGACGCGTACCGTCAGGCGCGCCAGACGCCGGTGTTCTTCGGCAGTGCGCTGACGAACTTCGGCCTCGAGTCGTTCCTCGAGGCCCTCGTCGAGTACGCGCCGTGCCCGCAGCCGCGCCCGGCCGAGGACGGCACCGCCATCGATCCCCTGCGCCCGGACTTCAGCGGCTTCGTCTTCAAGATCCAGGCGAACATGAACCCGAAGCACCGCGATCGGGTTGCATTCGTGCGCGTGTGCTCGGGCGTGCTGACAAAGGACATGCAGGTGGTGAACACGCGCCTGAAGCAGCAGGTGCGGCTGTCGCGACCGAGCCGTTTCTTCGGCCGTGAACGCGAGACCATCGACGAGGCCTACCCCGGCGACGTCGTCGGACTCGTCAACCCGGGGCGCTTCGGCATCGGCGACACGCTGTATGCGGGCACGCCCGTGGTCTACCCGGCGATCCCGAACTTCCCGGCCGAACATTTCGGCGCGCTGCGGCTCCAGGACGTCCGCTTCAAGCAGTTCGATGATGGGGTGCGGCAGCTGGAGGAGGAAGGCCTCATGCAGGTCGTCTTCCCGGTGCACGGTGCGCGCTACCCGATCCTGGGCGTGGTCGGTGCGCTGCAGTTCGACATCATCGAGGCGCGCATGCGGGAGGAATACGGCGTTGCCTGTCGCGTGGAGAAGCTGTCGTACGTCTCGGCCCGCTGGGTGCAAGCCGACCCGAACACGCGCCTGACGCTTCCCAACAACGTGCTGTCGGCCAGCGACAGGACGGGGCGTCGCGTGCTGTTGTTCCCGTCCGAGTGGGACCTGCAGTACTGCGAGCGCGAGAACCCCGGGGTGCAGTTCCTCGCCGTCGCCTGAGGGGCCGGCGCATCAGGCGTCCGAGGCCGTCCGGTGCGCGACTTGCGGCACAATGCGGCGTCATGCCCTACGTGAACGTGCAGATCACCCGCGGCGCCACGCGTGAGCAGAAGGCCGAGATCATCCGCGACATCACGGCATCGTTGGGGCGAGTGCTCGGCAAGCAGCCCGAGCACACGCACGTCGTGATCCAGGAGGTCGCCGAGGAGGACTGGGGATTTGCCGGGCTTCCCACCGACCAGTGGAAGCAGCAGCGGAAGGCGGCGGGCGCCTCATGAACCTGCGACTGGGAATGGCTTCGGTGTGCATGGCGGTGCTGTCCGGAGCGGTTTCGGCCCATGGCCAGCCTGCGCCGACGGCTGCAGGTGGCGTCCAGGCGGCCTCTTCAGCGGCCGGCGCCCCTCGCTACGAGAGCCGGCTCGAGATCGTGGACATCGGCACCGGGGCGCGGCGGATCGTCCATCGCGGCAACGTGCGTTTCGAGGCGCCGAACTGGTCACGGGACGGCCGGCACCTGCTCATCAACCAGCAGGGCGCGCTGTATCGCGTGCCGATCGACGGCGGGCCGCCGACGCGTCTGGACATTGGCGCCGTCGAGGGCTGCAACAACGACCACGGCTACTCGCCCGACGGGACGCTTCTCGCCATCAGCTGCCGTCCCTCCTCGTCGATCTACGTGGTCGCTGCAGAGGGCGGCACACCCCGCCTGCTCACGTCGCAGACGCCGTCGTACTGGCACGGCTGGTCGCCGGACGGCCGGACCCTCGCC
>JAEZCY010000364.1 GCA_023429845.1 Acidobacteriota bacterium | reverse complement strand
CCTGCAGGGCGGCGGCCGCCTTGAAGCCGAGCGACTCGCGGAAGTGCACCCCGCACAGCGACGAGCCCGCAAGCGGCAGCAGAGCGAGGTCCGTGTTGCCGATGTCGCCGACACCGGCGGTGCCGGTTGCCGCCATCGCGCCGATCGCACGGGCAACGGCGTCCGCCTGGGCGGATGCCGCAGCCGGCGAGGCGACTCGCGCGGCCAGCATCGCCCGCACCCACGACACGAAGCTCCTGGCCGGCGGTACCAGCCCGGCCAGGTGCGAGAGCTCGAGATGCGTATGCGCGTTGACGAGCCCGGGCAGCACCACGGCGCGACCGAGGTCGAGCGTGACGTCCGGCGACCGGCTGCCGCGCTCGCCCGCGGCACCGACCGCGACGACCTCTCCCTTGACGTCGTCCACGTCGATCCAGCCGCCGGGAAGGACGGGGGCGACGACGGGCACTACCCACTCTGCGTGGACACGGACGATCACGAGGGCACCTGAGGCGGGGTCGGGTCGGCTCCTACGTCACCGACCGCCCCAACCCAGCGGGCATTGTAGCCGTCGCGACTCGCCGGCGGTGCCGTGAGCCGTCCAGTCCAACACGCCCTCCGACCTGTGAGGGCCGGCCTTGGAACGTCGCACGGCGGGCAGGCTACTCCGGCGACGGGCGACCGCCGACGTGACCATCGGTGCCCGCCTCGCTCACTGTGGCGATGTGACGGAGGACCCGCTCATGCACGCGGTGGACGATCGCGTCTGACCACAACGCCCAGTACGCCACCGGCTGCAGGTCCAGCACGTACCACGTCCGGCCCTCGAGCCGCGTGCGTCCGTCGGCCAGGGGTGTCAGGCGGAACTCGCCGCGGACGCTGCGAAACCCGACATCGAGGTGCGGCGGCGCAATGGAGCGCCAGGACAGCTCCCGCAAAGGCAGCGGCTGCTCGGCGACGTCGAAGGCCAGGCGCCGCTCGGGCTCCCACACGGTGATCGGCTCGACGAAGTCTCCCGTCGTGAATCGGCAGCGCCGCACTGCCCCAACGCCTTCGCCATCGAGCGTGGCCGACACCGGCATGGCGATGCCCAGCCTGAAGAGGCCTTCGGGGGGTGTGGCGATCGGCGGGAAGGCGATGACCGACGACCATACCGCGTCTACCGGCGCGGCGATCTCGACCGACGACACGACCTCGCGCTCGAGTGACGCCGCTGATGGCTCCATCAGCCCCACCAACGGCATCATGACCAGCGACACAACGGCGCCCCGTGCTGCCGACGCGTCACCGACCATCCGGCGGCCCGCCAAAGCGCCCAGCGCCAGGAGCGGCATCGCCAGCGGCAGCGCCATGGCGATGCAGAGCAACCCCTCGATGCCCCCGAGGAGCAGAACCAGCGAGAGCGGCACGAGCGGCACGCAGGCCCACGCAACGGTAACGGTACGTGACCGTGTGCTGTCTGCGTTCGCCCACCAGCCGGCTGCGACGCCGAGGAGAAACGGCGCGCTCACGAACAGCGACGCCGGGTACCGCTCGACGAGGATGGCGTAGGCGACGATCGCGGTCAGGGCCAGCAGCAGGACGACGCTGAGGACCATCGCTCGCGCCGGGGGCTGGAGCCGATCAGGGGCCGAGTGCACCACGGCAGGCGGGCGCGACGGCATCATGACGAGCACAACGAAGACGAGATAGTTCAGCCACGGCACGATCACCCCGAGGCCCCACCACGCCGAGTGGCCCGCGTCCACGGCCCGTCGGCGGCTGAGGTCCACGGCGAACCAGAGGAACGCCGCCCCCCACAGCAGCAGGAACGCCAGTTGCGGCGCCGAGAGCCGCGCCCATGCCTCGGGTGGGAGGATCAGTCCCCGGAGGTAGTCGGCTGGTCCCCACGGTGCGGGGAGGGTCCTTGCGAGCGCGAACGCATCGCCGAGGTACTTGATGACGGCCAGCACCCCGGCGACGACGACGTACTGCCGTCGACTCACCGGGCCGCTGCCGACTACCGTGCGCCAGATCCCCGACGCACGCATCGCGGGTCAGGCCTGTCGTGCGCGCTGCTCACGTCCGGCGCGCGTACGCGCCTCGTACGCAGCCAGTTCCGCCGGCATGCGGTCCGCGTCGTCCTTCTTGGCGACGTCGAGCGACAGGCGACGGGGCACGGCACGCTCCCGGAACACGGGCTGGCCTTCCAGCTCGTAGTGCATCGTGCGCCGCATGGGCGTGAAGCCGGCGTTCTCGATGTTGCGGACGATCTCGATCTCGTCCATGCAGTAGCTCGCGCCGGCCGCCCGCACGACGTTCTCCTCGATCATCACGCTGCCCATGTCGTTGGCGCCGAAGGCCAGGCTCAACTGGCCGACCTTGCCGCCCTGGGTGACCCACGACGCCTGGATGTTGTCCACGTTGTCGAGAACGATGCGGGCGAGGGCCAGGGTGCGCAGGTACTCGATGCCGGTGAGCTCGATGCCGGCCAGCTCCGTGTGATCGGGCTGGTAGCTCCAGGTGATGAATGCCGTGAACCCGCCCGTCTCGTCCTGCAGCGAGCGGATGCGCAGCATGTGCTCGATGCGTTCCTCTGGCGTCTCGACGCTGCCGTACATCATCGTCGCGGTGGTGCGCAGCCCCTGCCGGTGCACCTCGCGCATGACGCCGATCCATTCGTCAGCTGTTGCTTTCCCGTAACAGTTGAGCAGCTTGCGCACGCGGTCCACGAGGATCTCGGCGCCGCCACCCGGGACGCTGTCGAGGCCAACCGCGATCAGGCGGCTGACGACTTCGGGCACCGGGAGCTTCGACATGCGCGAGATGTGCAGGATCTCGGGCGGCGACAGTGCGTGCAGGCGGAACGTCGGGTACTTCTCCTTGACGGCGCGGAACAGGTCCTCGTACCACGCGAGGGGCAGGTCGGGGTTGTGTCCGCCCTGCAGCAGCAACTGGTTGCCGCCGACGCTGATCGTCTCGTCGATCTTGGCAAACAGTTCTTCGCGCGACAGCACGTACCCGTCGGCGCTGCCCACCGTGCGGTAGAACGCGCAGAAGTTGCAGCGTGCGACGCAGACGTTCGTGTAGTTGACGTTGCGGTCGATGATGTAGGTGACCAGGCGCTCGGGATGACGGCGGGCGCGAATCGCGTCTGCCAGCCTCCCCAGCTGCCAGGGGCTGGCGTCGCGATACAGCGTGAGCGCCTCGCCGGCGTCCACGCGCTCGCCCCGCGTCACCTTCTCTGCAATCGCTTCCACCGACATCTGAGTCACCGTCGTCTCGTCACGTTGTTCGATGTGGCCGGCTCGAAGCCGGCCCCTGCGTCGTCGTGCCTGGCGGTCGGGCCTTGCCCGGCGGCGCGCGTGCCGCGCGTCGGGCGAGGCCCCACGCGTACGTACACCAACTGCCGTCGAGAGACCCGACCCCTGCGTATGCGGCTGGCGCTACCGCGGCGCCAGGCGCGGGACGCTGGTCAGGGCGCCGATCGCACGCAACACGTCGGGCCGCGACGGCGCGAGCCCATCCGCCATCGCCAGGGTCAGGTACCGCGTGAGCCCGTCCAGCGCCGCCTCGTCCAGATCGTACCGGATGTTCGTGCGCAGGTAGGTCGCCAGCCGCGCGGCCTCGGCCGGGTCATCGGGCGCCTCGGCGGCGGCGATCGCGGGAATCGCCGCTTCGCCAGCGCGCCGCGCCGTCTGCAGCTCGCCCACCAGGTCTGCCGTGAGCGTCCCGGGGCCAGCCGCCCACACGGCGAACACGAACGGCAACCCCGTGAACGCCCGCCACGCCTGCCCGAGATCGATCTTCGTCGCGCCCAGCGCCGCATACGGCGCGCGCAGCGCGGGATCGCCGATGAGCAACGCGGCGTCGGCCTCGTCGAGCATGTGCGCGAGATCTGGGCGGGCATCGACGAACGCGGGCGCGATGCCGAAGTGATGGCGACACAGCACGCGCACGAGCCCAACGGAACTGCGCGAGCTCACATCGAGCGCAATGCGCCGAATCAGATGGATAGGCTGCCTCGTGAACAGCGCCACCGAATTCACGGGCCCGTCGCAGCCGATGGCGAGACCAGGAACGATGTCGTACACGACCTCTCCGCGCAGCAGTTCGATGACCGGCACGAGGCCGACCTCGATCGCGCCGTCGTGGAGCAACTGCGCGCACACCGACGGCACATCGACGCGGAGCGTCAGGCGTTCCTGCCGCTCGAGGCCGTGGTACAGGGGCCGCGCGTTCAGGAATCCCACCGCCCCGATGCGCGTCATGGCCGCTGCCGCGGCTGCCAGCCGCCGTCGCGCTCGACCGCCTCGAGCGAGGCCGCCACGAGGTTGCGCCGCACTTCCTCGACGACCGCGCGGCGCGGGCCGTGCGGCATGTCGTCGCGCGCCGGCACGCCGTCGATGTCGTCGGCGCCGAACAGCAGGCATGACTGTGCCAGCTTGGCGCCCATGCGCGTCCAGTGCGCCGAGACGTGCGCGACGTTGTCGAGCGCCAGCCGCGCAATCGCGACGTGCCGCATGTCGTCGTAGCCCGTCGTCGGATGCTCAGGCGAGACCTCGACCGGCAGCGGTACGCAGGTACGGACGACGCTGGTCGCCGCCTGCAATGCCCGCAGTCGCTCCAGCTGGTCGAGCAATGTGTCGTCGTCGACCGACGCTCCCAGCGTCACCACCTGCACGACGAGCCCGGCGTCTGCGACCGCCTGCAACCCCGCCTCATCGAGCCGGTCCAGTCGCGCCATGGCAACGGCATCGAGGCCTGCCGCGCGCAGCGCCGCGAGGGTGTCGGACAGCGAACCCGCGATCGCGGCGAGCTCGTGCAGCCACCAACCGGACACCGGCACGCATGCGGCAGTCCGCACCGCTCGCACCGCCGCGACCGCTTCCGTGAGCGACGACGGCACGCCCACGAGCCGCACCTCGCCCGCGTCCGCCGGCACGTCGACTGCGGCCCCCTGCGCGACGGTCGCGATGTCGATCTCCTCGACGCGCACGAACGTGCCGCGCCCGCCATGCCGCCGGGCGCGCACGTCCGCGGCCAGCATCCCGAGACCGATCAGGTCGCGGCTCTGCGCCAGGTCGCGCAGCTGCCCGGCAGAAAGCGTTCGTCCGCTCGCCAGCGCTGCACCGATTTGATCGAAATCCACGCCCAGCATGTCGTTCATCCCTGCGTCATCGTGTCGTTGATGCGTTGCGCCAGCGCCAGCGCCCGGCGCCCCTGCACGCCGTCCACGCGAGGCGGTCGCCCCTCTGTGACGGCGCCGACGAAATCCTCGAGCTCGCGGCGCAGGGGCTCGGCCTCCGGCACGTCCACGCGCCCGCCTTCGATCGCCGGCCGGCCGCCCTCTACCTTCCGCAAACGCCACACCTCGAGTTCGCGGCTGGCGTAGTCCACCGACACGTAGCTGGAGGGCTCGATGAACCGCACCTTGCGCACCCGGTCGCGGCTGATACGACTTGCCGTGAGGTTGGCGATGCAGCCACCAGCGAAGGTCAGGCGTGCGTTGGCGATGTCCACGCGGTCGGTGAGCACGGGCACGCCCACTGCGTCGATGGCCACGACCTCGTCGTCCACGACCGACAGCAGCACGTCCAGGTCGTGAATCATCAGGTCGAACACGACGTCGATGTCGAGGCTGCGATCGGGGAACGTGCCGAGGCGATGCACTTCGATGAACCGGGGGCGCGTCAGGTAAGCCCGCGCCGCGTCCACCGCCGGATTGAAGCGCTCCGTGTGCCCGACCGCCAGAAGGACGCCGCGTGCACTCGCCCGGGCCGTCAGGTCGTCGGCCTGCGCCAGCGTCGTCGTCATCGGCTTCTCGACGAGCACGTGGATGCCGGCGTCGAGCAGCATCGCCGTGAGCGCGTGGTGCGACTCGGTGGGGGTGGCCACCGTCACCGCGTCCACCTTGCCGATCAACGCCGCGGCGTCGGTGAAATGCGCCGCCGCACCGTGCTGCGCGGCGATCTCGGCCGCGCGCGCCGCGTTGGCGTCGACGACGGCCGCAAGCGTCGCACCCGGCATCTCGCCGAGCACACGTGCATGGTGGCGCCCGAGCGCCCCGACTCCCACGACACCAACCCGCACCGCGTCAGCCACGCATCTGTTCTCCGAGAGGACGCCCGACAATCGTCACGCCCGCACGCTCGGCGGCGTCGGCCATGGCCTGCCCGTCGAGGACGAGCGTGCGGCCGGCGTCGATGGACAGCAGCCGGATACCGGCTTCCTGCAGGACCGCGATGGTGGGCACACCGACGACGGGCACGTCGAACCGCATGTCCTGCTGCGGCTTGGCCACCTTGATCACCGATGCACCGGGTCCGGCCAGGCGGCCGGCACGGAGAATCGCCTCGTCGGTGCCCTCCATCGCCTCGACGGCCACCACGGCCTGGTCCTTGACGACGATGGTCTGGCCGATGTCGAGGCCGGCGATGGCGTCGGCCATCCGGTAGCCGAACGCCAGGTCGGCGCGCCCCGTGTCGTCGAGCGCAGGACCGGCGATGTGGCCCTCGCGCGCCAGCAGCGGCCGGATGAAGGCCGTCGAATCGAGCAGTTCGATGCCCTTACCCCGCATCACGTCCGCAATCGCCGAAATCAGCGCGTCGGTGGACTTGGCCCGCAGCCGCATCAGCACCTGCATCAGCGTCCAGTCGGGCGTGATGTTGGCAAACAGCTTGGCATGCTTCACCTGGCCGGCCATGACGGCCTGCCGGCATCCGGCCGACTGCAGCACCTGGATGCACTTGCCGAGCTGCCCGAGCGAAATCGTGTGAAGCGGGGCGCCGACCTCCGCAGCACGCTGCGCGAGATCCGCTTCCACTTCCTCCTTCACCGCCACGACGGTCACCTCGTGACCGAGCGCGCGCGCCGCGTCGAGTACCAGCAGGGGGAACTTGCCGTTGCCGGCGATGAGACCGATTGGGGCCATGGACAACGCCTACAAGCCTACAGCCTGCGAGCCTGCCCGAGGCAGACAGGTAGGCTGCAGGCCGTAGGCCGGTAGGCTACTCGTCGGGCGGCACGTCCTCGAGCCGTCGCGACGCGCGACGCAGGATGACGCCTCGCTTCGAGAAGCGGATGAAGTCGACCAGGTACTGCACCTCTGCGCACTGCAGGTCTGGGTCGTTCTCGATCTGCGCGAGCGCCCGCGTCGTGTTCAGCTTCGAGACGAGCAGGTATCGGTACGCGTGGCGCAGCCGGGTGACGACGTCCTCGGAGAAGCCGCGCCGCATCAGGCCCACGGTGTTCAGCCCGTAGTTGCGCGCCCGGTTGCCCACGGTCTTGGCAAACGGCAGCGCATCCTTGGTCACCACCGAGTAGCCGCCGATGAACGCATGGCTGCCGATGCGGCAGAACTGGTGGACACCCGAGAAGGCGCTGATCGTGGCGTGATCCTCGACGCGGACGTGGCCGCCCAGGGTGGCCCCGTTGCCGAAGATCGTGTGGTTGCCGACAACGCAGTCGTGCGCCACGTGCGAGTACGCCATGAACAGGTTGCGATCGCCGATGTGCGTCACGCCGCCGCCGCCCGCCGTGCCGCGGTGGATGGTGACGAACTCGCGGAAGACGTTGAAGGCCCCGATCTCGAGGCGGCTCGGCTCGCCGCGGAACTTCATGTCCTGCGGGATCAATCCGATCGACGCGTACGGGAACACCTCGGTGCCCTCGCCGATCGTCGTGTCGCCGTCGATGATCGCGCCGGCGCCGATGCGGCAGCGCGGTCCGATCTTCACGTGCGGCCCGATCACGGCGTTGGGCGCCACTACCGTGCCTGCGCCAATCTCGGCCCCCTGCTCCACCACGGCGGTGGGATGGATGATGGCCGGCTCGGACTCGATCGCCATGACCAGCGTGCCTTCGGCCACGATCTGGTCGTGCACGTAGGCCACACCACGGACCCGCGCCATGGTCGGACGTCGTCTGGTGACCGAGAGCTCGAGGCGTACGCGGTCGCCGGGGCCGACCGGCTTGCGGAACTTCGCGCCGTCCACGCCGCGAAGCAGAGCGCGGTGCGGCAGGATCGTGCCGTCGGGCGCCTGGAGCAGCAGCACGCTGGCGGCCTGCGCCATGGACTCGATCATCAGCACGCCTGGCATCAACGGGGCACCCGGGAAGTGCCCGGGGAAGAATTCCTCGTTGACCGTGACGTTCTTGATGGCGACCAGGCGCTCACCGGTGGTGAGCTCGGTCACGGCGTCGACCATCTGCCCGGGAAAACGCGAGCAGAGCCGATCGACAACTGGCGGGAGATTGATTGACACGTGTCGCTCGTCGGACTGCCGGGAGGACGACGGCAGTCGGGCGCAGCGCGGTGCGCGGGCCCGACTGCCAGGAAGCGGGCTTACCTGGCCGCGGGGGCGGCCGCGTCGAGGGCGGTGATGACGTCGGCGGTGACGTTCAGCCCTGCGTCCACCCAGACGACGCCAGCGTCGGCGATGCTCAGGATGAAATGCAGGTTCTTCGCCTTGGCGACCTGCTCGATCACCGGCAGCAGCTTCTGCTGGAACTCGAGCTGCAGGTCCTGCGTGAAATCCTGCACTTCCTTCTGCGCGTCCTGGCTCGCACGCTGCAGCTCCGTCTGCAGACGCTCGATCTCCTTGGCCTGCTGCGCGCGCGCCGACTCACTCAGCACGGCCCCGCCGGTCTCGAGCTTCTGCTGCGCGGTCTGCAGTTGCTTCTGACGGCCTTCGAGATCGGCCTGCATCTTCGCCTGCAGCGCCTTGATCTTCTGCCCTGCCGCCTGACCTTCCTTGCTCGTCGTGGCGACGGCGTTCAGGTCCACGTAGGCGATCTTCGCATCGGCCGGGAACGGACGCGGCGGCCCGGGGGCGGCCTGGGCAGGCGCCTGGACGGCCGGCGCCGGCGCGGCAGGAGCG
>JAEZCY010000351.1 GCA_023429845.1 Acidobacteriota bacterium | reverse complement strand
GCGCGACGGCGCAGCCGGCGCCAGGCGCGGCGGCGCCCCTCCGCCTCGCCGTCGTCGGCCTGGTACACGGCCACGTGCGCGGGCACATGAACGCCATGACCAAGCGCTCCGACATCGAACTCGTCGGCGTGCAGGATCCGGACGCGACGCTTCGTCAGCAGTTCGGCGAGCGCTACGGGATCGAGGCCGGGCGGCTGTTTGCCGACCTCGACGCGCTGCTGACGACGCGCAAGCCCGAAGCGATCGTCGTGTACACCAACACCTTCGACCACATGAAGGTGATCGAGGCGGCCGCTGCACGTGGCGTGCACGTGATGGTGGAGAAGCCGCTGGCCGTGTCCAGCGCGCACGCCACCGGGATCGCCGACGCCGCGCGGCGCGGCGGCATTCACGTGCTCGTGAACTACGAGACCACCTGGTATCGCAGCCATCGTGCCATCTGGACGCTGATGCACCAGCAGCGCACCGGGGGGCGCATCCGCAAGATCGTCGCCATGGACGGGCACCACGGGCCGAAGGAGATCGGCGTGCAGCCCGAGTTCCTCGACTGGCTCACCGATCCCGTGCGCAACGGCGGCGGCGCGTTGTACGACTTCGGCTGCTACGGGGCCAACATCGCCACCTGGCTGCTCGACGACCAGCGTCCGCTGCGCGTCACCGCCGTCACGCAGCGGCACAAGCCGGAGACCTATCCCCGGGTGGACGACGAGGCGACGATCGTCATCGAGTATCCGGGCGCGCAGGCGATCGTGCAGGGATCGTGGAACTGGCCCGACCACCGCAAGGACCTCGAGGTCTACACGGAGAGCGCCGCGGCGTGGGCGACGGGCGGCAATGCGCTGCGTACGAAGGTGCGCGGCAAGCCGATCGCCGAGGCGCCGGTCGAGGACTGGCCGGAGGACGAGCGCGACGCGTTGAACTACCTGACGGCCGTGGTGCGTGGGCGCCTCGTGCCGTCCGGCCCCACGTCGCTCGCCAACAACGTGATCGTGTCGGAGATCCTCGATGCCGCCCGCGAGTCGGCGCGGACGGGCGCCGCGGTCACACTGTCGCGCAGCTAGCGGGCGCGCACGCCAGCGGCTCGATCGGCGAACGCGCATGTCCCGGCGAAGAGTTCTGAGGTGAACGGCGGCCCCACGCTGCATCGCCTCGTCCTGGAGCAGGTGGACGAGGTCATCTTCCTGCTCGACACCGAGGGCCGGTGGGCGCTGCTCAACCCCGCCTGGCACGCCCTGACGGGTCGCGACGTTGCCGGCACCATCGGCCAGCCCGTGATCGACTCGCTGCATCCCGACGACCGGGCGGACACGCTCGAACTCGTGCGCGCCATGGTCGCCGGCGCCCGGGACAGCTGCCGCTGCCACGTGCGTTTCACGAAGGCCGACGGCGGCGTCTGCTGGAGCGAGGTCCGCGCGCGCACCTTCCGCCAGGACGACGCCGTGGCGGGCATCGTCGGCACGATCATCGACGTTGCGGCAGCCCGCCAGGTGCAGCTCGAACTGGAGGGCGCGCGCACGGCCGCCGAGCGCGCCAGTGCCGCCAGGGGCGAGTTCCTGCGGGCGATGAGCCACGGCATGCGGACGCCACTCAACGGCGTGCTGGGACTGATCGAATTGCTCGCGGCCACACCGCTCGACGCGCAGCAGGCCCGGTACGTCTCGGTGGCCCGCGCGTCTGCGTCCCACCTGAGCGCGCTCATCGACGACATCCTCGACCTGTCGCGCATCGAGGACGGCGCCCTCGTGCTCGAGCGCACGCTCTTCGATCTGTCGGACCTGCTCGAGAGCACCGTCGATGCCGTTGCCGCGGAGGCATCGGCGCGAGGGCTGCAGCTGTCGTGCACGCTCACACCGGACGTGCCGACGTGGGTGGTAGGCGACCCCGGGCGGCTGCGGCAGATCCTCGTGCACCTGCTGTCCAACGCCGTCGCATTCACCCAGCATGGCGAGGTGCACCTCCAGGCGGACGCCGATGTGGACCTGCGCCTCCGCACGGCCTCGCTGCGGCTGGATGTGCAGGACACTGGTGTCGGCATTGCGCCCGAGCAGCTCGAGCGGCTGTTCCTGCCGTACACGCCCGGGGACGCGTCGGGCCTCGGCGGCCACGGACCCACCGGCCTCGGCCTGACCATCTGCAAGCGACTCGTCGAGGCAATGAAGGGCACCATCGCCGTGCGCAGCGTTCCCGGCGAGGGGGCAACCTTCACGGTGACCGTGTCCGTGGAGGTGGCGGACGCCGCTCTGGTCGAAACGTCGCGAGCCAGCGATGCGCCGCAGCGCGTCCTCGCGGTGTTGCGAGACGGTCCCGAGCGGGAGATGGTCGCCGCCGCGCTCGAGACCTGGCGATTCGACGCGCTTGTCGTGGCCAGTTGCGACGCGGCATGGATGCACGTGGAGTCGGCGCGCGCCTCGCGTGCGCGTTTCGCCGTGGTGGTGGTGGACGGCGCCGCGATCGGCGCTGCCGGCTTCGCCCGTCAGCTTGGCGAGATCGTGCCGCGGCCCGGTATCGTCTGGATCCTCCCCGAACAGGGTGGCGCGCCGTTGCCGGGGATGGGGCCGTGCGAACGCGTCGCGCGGCCGGTGAAACCCGGTGCGTTGTTCGACGCCATCATGCAGGCCCTCGTCGGCGCGACAACGGCCGACGCGGCGGTCCAGGGTCTGCCGCCCTCTCCGTGGAGCCGTCCACCGGTCGTCCTCGTCGCCGAGGATCACGAGGTGAATCAGGTGGTGATCGAGGATCTGCTGGTCAGGATGGGCTGCGAGGTGGACCTCGCGGCCGATGGCGAGCAGGCCGTCGCCGCAGCCGGCGCGCGGCGGTACGACGCCATCCTCATGGATTGCCAGATGCCCGTCGTGGACGGGCTCGAGGCGACGCGACGCATCCGCCGGGCGGGCGGCGGCGGATCGACGACCCATGCGCCGCGCATCATCGCCCTCACCGCGAACGCGTCCCCCGACGACCGGCAGGCCTGCTTTGCCGCCGGGATGGACGCCTACCTCACCAAGCCCGTGCGTCCGGCCGTCCTGCAGCGTACGCTCGTCCGGCTGCTCGCGGAGCGTTCCCGTTCCGCGACGCCGCCCGCAGACACGGCTCTGCCTGCGCCAGCCCCGCTGTCAGGCGAGGAGACGCCAGCCGATGAGATCCTCGACCCCGCCGAGCTGTTGCTCCGCTGCAATCACAACGGCGACCTCGGTGCGCGGATGCTGCAGCTCTTCGCGGCGTCGCTCCCGAGCGAGCTGGCCTCCCTTGAAGCCGCGGCGGAACGCGGCGACGTGCCGGTGCTCTCGGCGGTGTCCCACAAGATGCGCGGGGCAGCCGCGACGCTCGCGGCCGTGCGCCTGACATCGGCGCTGACGGCTGTCGAGCGGTTCATCAAGTACGGTGAGGGCGGCCCGTTGCCCGCACTGGTGGCGAGCGTACGGCAGGAGTGTGCGCTGCTGCTCGGTGCGGTGCCCGAGGTCGTGCGTCGGCTGATGAATGGCCCGTCCGCGCGTGCGACGTGACGCGGCGGGACGAGTGGCGAGCCACGGCCCGGATTGACGGGCTGCTGGCACTCCGATAGCGTGGCCCGTCATGAGCGATGCGTCCCCTGCCGTCGAAGTGCTCGGCGCCGCCTGGTGCGCCGACACCGCGCGCACGCTGCGGTGCCTGCGGCGCCTGCGGGTGCCGTTCGGCAGCATCGACGTCGATCTCCACCTTGACGCGCTGCAGGAAATCACTCGAGTCACGGGCGGGGCGCGGCGCACCCCCGTTGTGCGCGTCGCGGATCGCCTCCTCGTGGAACCGTCCAATGCCACGCTGGTCGCGACGCTCGAGGACGCCCAGTTGCTGGCGCCGTCCACGGTGCACGCATTCGAGCACGGGCAGAACGTCGGGGATCTCGAGCGCCTGCTGCGTGTCGGGGCGGCTGCGGTGACGATCGCGGCGACAGCGCGCGCGCCCTGGCCCATCCGCGTGCCTCTCCGGCTTGCAGCCGTCGGTCTGGCGCTGACCGGTGCCGTCGGCTGGTGTCCCATCAACGATGCACGCGGCGTGACGTCGGTGGGCGGACCCGGCGACCACCCTGACGAGGCGGAACGCGAACAGTGGCTCGCGCCGACCCGGCCGATCTCGTCCCTGGAGTGCTGATGCCGACCTCGCTCGACCCGTCATTGCGCGCCATCCTCAACGCCACGCACGGCGATCCGTTCGCGGTGCTCGGACCCCACGCGCAACGCAGTGGTGCGGCGGCGCACGTCGTGATCCGCACGTTCCAGCCCCGCGCCTCCGCCGTCCGCGTGCTGGCGGGTGATCCCGCCTCCCCGCACCCGATGCGCGTGCTGCATCCCGACGGCCTGTTCGAGGCGACGGTGCCCGGCAGCGACACCACGCTGCCGTACCGGCTTGAGGTCACGCTGCGCGACGACGGTGCCGTGCGCGTGCTGGACGATGCTTACCGGTTCGGCCTGCTCCTCGGTGATCTCGACCTCTACCTCATGGGCGAGGGGCGACACCAGCAACTGCATCGCGCCCTCGGTGCGCATCCGATGCTCGTGGAGGGGGTGCAGGGCACGCGGTTTGCCGTGTGGGCGCCCAACGCACAGCGGGTCAGCGTGGTAGGCGACTGGAACGGCTGGGACGGGCGCGTGCACCCCATGCGGCAGCGTCTGCCGCAGGGCGTGTGGGAGTTGTTCATTCCCGACGTCGGCAGCGGCGCACGTTACAAATTCGAGATCGCGCCGAATACCGGGGGGCCGCCGTTCCTCAAGGCCGATCCCTGTGCCGCGGCGTCCGAGCTGCCGCCGGCGACGGCGTCGGTCGTGTGCGCCGAGAGCGCGTACGAGTGGGGCGACGCCGAGTGGATCGCGCGGCGGCGGCAGCAGCGCGAAGGGCTCGACCGGCCGATGGCCATCTACGAGGTCCACCTCGGGTCGTGGGCCCGGGGCGACCGGGGCGAGTTCCTTTCGTACCAGTAACTCGCCACGCGGCTGATCGCGCACGTGCAGCGCATCGGCTTCACGCACGTCGAGTTGCTGCCCGTGCTGGAGTTCCCCTACGACGGCTCCTGGGGCTACCAGGTGACCGGCTTCTTCGCGCCGACGAGTCGCTTCGGGTCGCCCGACGACTTCCGCGCCTTCGTGGACGCGCTGCACCAGGCCGGCATCGGCGTGATCCTCGACTGGGTTCCCGGACACTTCCCCAAGGACGCCCACGGCCTGGCCCGCTTCGACGGCACCGCGCTCTACGAGCACGCCGACCCGCGCCAGGGCGAGCACATGGACTGGGGGACGCTGATCTTCAACTACGGGCGCAACGAGGTGCGCAACTTCCTCACCGCCAGCGCCCTGGCCTGGATCGAGGACTTCCACCTCGATGGCCTGCGCGTGGACGCGGTGGCGTCGATGCTGTACCTCGACTACTCGCGCGAGTCGAGTGCGTGGATCCCCAATGCGTACGGCGGGCGCGAGAACCTGGACGCGGTCACGTTCCTCCAGCATCTGAACACGCTCGTGCACGAGCAGCACCCCGGCGTGGTGACGATCGCCGAGGAGTCCACGGCGTGGCCGGGCGTGAGCCGGCCGGTGCACCTCGGCGGGTTGGGATTCACTTACAAATGGAACATGGGCTGGATACACGACATCCTCACCTACATGTCCAGGGACGCCATCTACAGGCGCTGGGAGCACACGCACCTGACGTTCTCGATGCTGTATGCGTACAACGAGAACTTCATCCTGCCGTTCTCCCATGACGAGGTCGTGCACGGCAAACGGCACCTGCTCGACAAGATGCCGGGCGACACCTGGCAGAAGGCCGCGAACCTGCGCGCGCTGTACGGCTACATGTTCACGCACCCGGGCAAGAAGCTCCTGTTCCAGGGGTGCGAGTTCGGCCAATGGCGCGAATGGAACCATGGCGAGTCCCTGCCCTGGTTCCTCCTCGATCATCCGCCGCACGACGGGCTGCTGCAGTTTGTCGCCGACCTCGGAGGTCTCTACCGGCGCGAGCCGGCGCTCTACGAACGCGACTACGACCCCGCCGGGTTCCAGTGGATCGACTGCAACGACAACGAGAACAGCGTCATCACGTTCATCAGGCGCGCCGCCGACCCTGACGACCTGCTCGTGGTGATGCTGAACCTGACGCCCGTGCCCCGCGAGCGCTACGTCGTCGGTGTGCCAGCCGCCGGAAGGTACGTGGAGATCCTCAACAGCGATGCCGCCGTGTATGGCGGCAGCAACTGTGGCAACGGCGGGCACGTGGCCACGGCCGACGAGCCGGCCCACGGGCACCCGCAATCGGTCTGCGTCACCCTGCCCCCGCTGTCCTGCCTCGTCATGAAGCCCGCAGTGTAGGTTCGCCGTGTCGCAATCGCCCGGGCCGATCCTCGACGATGTTCCGTGGCTCCCTGCGGCAGGGGGCTACGGTGTGGTCGTCTGGGATGCCGACGGGCGAATGGTGAGGGCCAACCCGCGCGCCGTCTGCTTGGTAGGGCGGACGTCGCCCGGCGCAGGCGCCGACGTTCGCGAGGCGTTCGGGATCAACGATGCCTCCGACGCGCAGGCGCTGGCCGCGGCGCTCGGCAGCGATCACCCGACCGAGCGCGTGTTGCCTCGGCGCGATGGCGGCGCCGGCGCGCGCGTGCTCGTCCTGACCTGGCCGCACGGGGAGGCGCAGACGCTGTGGACCACCGTCATCAGCGAGCTTCCCGACCGCGTCGACACGGAGCGGCAGGCGGCAGCGTCGGCGGCGCACATGGAGTTGCTGTACCAGCGCAGTCCGTTGATGTACTTCACCGTGGACCGCGCCGGTCTGGTCGTGCGCGCGAACCGCACGGCACTCGATCAACTGGGATACGAGGCGGCGGAGCTGGTGCGCAGCCCGGTGGCGGACGTGTTCCACCCCGACGATCGCGAAAGCATCGAGCGCCATGTGGCCCTGTGCTTCCGTGAGCCGGAGCTGACGCATGCCTGGGAGATCCGCAAGCTGCGCCGTGATGGCGAGGTGATGTGGGTGGCCGCCTGGGCGCGCCAGGTGCCCGGGTCCGACGAGGCGCCGGAACTGTTGATGGTGTGCGAGGACGTCACGGCTCGCAAGCAGGCCGAGCAGGCGCTGCGCGACAGCGAGGCGCGGCTGCTCCAGGCGCAGAAGCAGGAAGCCCTCGGCCGCCTCGCCGGTGGTATCGCCCACGATTTCAGCAACCTGCTCACCGTGGTGCTCGGGCACAGTGACGCCGCGCGTCAGCTCCTGCCCCGCGACTCGCCGGTGCTCGAGGAACTGCAGGGCATCCGGGAAGCCGCGCAGCAGGCAACCAACCTGTCGCGCCAACTGCTGACGTTCAGCCGGCGCCAGGTCGTGCAGCCACAACCACTGCAGATCGACGACGTCGTCGCGCGGATGACACCGCTGTTCCGCCGACTCCTCGGGCCGCAGGTGTCGCTGGAAGTGGTCTGGGTGCCGGGACTGCCGCGTGTGCTGGCCGACCCTGGCCAGATGGAACAGGTGCTCACGAACCTCGTGGTCAACGCCCGCGATGCGATTGTCGATCACGGTGCGGTGCGCATCACCTCGTCACTGGTGAGCGCCTCGACATTCGCCGAGGAGACGGGCGTACCCGGCACCCCTGGCCGAACATACCTCTGCATCTCGATACGTGACGACGGCGTCGGCATGACGGAGGAAGTGCGTCGTCGGGCCTTCGACCCGTTCTTCACGACGAAGGCCGACGACCGCGGCACCGGGTTGGGCCTGCCGACCGTGCAGTCGATCGCGCAGCAGGCGGGCGGCGGCGTGGCGATTCAGTCGGCGCCCGGCGAGGGCTGCGACATGCGCGTCTACCTGCCGGCGGTGTCACCCGCACCCGAGTCGGCGCGCGTCCCCGCCGAGCGCCGGCCGCTGCCGGGAGGGCAGGAGACCATCCTGCTCGTCGAGGATCGAGAGGCCGTCCGACGCGTGGCGCAACGCTTCCTCGTCCGTCGCGGGTACGAGGTGATCGAGGCCGACAGCGCCGAGCAGGCGATCGCCATCGCCGACGCGCAGCCCAGGACGTTCGACCTGCTGCTCTCGGACGTCGTGCTCGGCGGCATGGACGGCTACGAGCTGGCGCTGACGCTAACGGGTCGGTTTCCGGGACTCAAGGTCGTGCTGATGTCCGGGTATCCCAGCGAGATGCTGACTCGTGCCGGCAGCAGCGGACCGGTGTTCCCGTTCGTGAACAAGCCGATCGATTTCCCGACACTCGCCCAGCTGCTGCGCGACCTGCTCGACAGCCGCAAGGGGTGAGCGCAACCTGGCAGCGCGATTGCTATGCCTGGGGAGCATGGCCATCTTCGACATCCCGATCTCCTGGACTGAGCTCGCCAAGCGAACGGTGAAGGAGACGATGGCCGACGACTGCCTGGGGCTCGCGGCGCAGCTGGCGTACTATTTATTCCTCGCGTTATTCCCCGCCATCCTGTTTCTGCTGGCCCTGGGCAGCTTCTTTCCCCTGCAGGACCTGACCGGACAGATCGAGCGCGCACTGCAGCCGGTGGCCTCGCCCGAGATCGTGTCGCTGATCGCCGACCAGATGCGGCGGATCTCGGAGTCCGAGGACGGCGGCCTGTTGACCTTCGGTGTGCTTGCGGCGTTGTGGAGCAGTTCGGCCGCGATGGTGGCGCTCACGAGTTCGTTGAACGCCGCCTACGACATCGAAGAGGCGCGGCCGTGGTGGAAGGTCCGCCTCATTGCGATGGGTCTCACGATCGCATTGGCGGTGTTTTTCCTGCTCTCGTTTTCGCTGGTCCTCTTCGGACCCACGGCGGCCGAGTACCTGGGGCGCACGCTGCAGATGGGCGCCGCCGTCGAGTGGGGATGGAAGGTCCTCCAGTGGCCGCTCGCGTTCTTCCTGGTGTCGCTGGCGATCGGACTGGTGTACTACTTCGCTCCGGACGCCGAGCAGGATTGGGCGTGGATCACGCCAGGTGCGGTGCTCGCCACGGTGCTGTGGCTCGTTGCCTCGCTCGGCTTCAAGCTCTACGTCACCAGCTTCTCCGACTACAACGCGACGTACGGCACCATCGGCGGCGTGATGGTGCTGCTGCTGTGGTTCTACGTCTCGGGGCTGGCCATCCTCGTCGGCGCCGAGATGAATGCCGAAATCGAACACGCGTCGCCGCACGGCAAGGAGCCGGGCGAGAAGGTGCCGGGCCAGCGGAAGATGCTCGGCGCGCGTGCGGCACGTGCGTGGCGCAAGCGCGTCGGCGCCCGCCGTGCGCCTGCTGCAGCGGTTGCCGGCGACGCGCAGCCGCATGACGCCGCCTCTTCCGTGGATGCACCGGTGCGGCCTTCCGGCATGCGTCTGGGTATGCTGGTGGCTGCCGCACTCGTCGCGCGGTCGTGGCGACGGGCTCGAGCGGGTTCCCCAGGGCGGTCCTGAGGACGATGGTCGGATACGGCGGGCTCTCCCAGCCCGTCGCACATCATCACGAGCGGAGGAGATTCGATGAGCTTGCGTGACAAGTACGCTGCAGCGATTCAAGTGGCCAAGTCCGTGGGCATGCAGGGCGGAGCCGAGGAACGCGACGGCCGACTGCAGTTCAAGGGCACCGTCAAGTCGGAAGACGAGAAGAACCGCATCTGGGATGCGCTAAAGACCGTGCCGACGTGGAAGGACGAGCTCAACGCACAGATTGATGTCGCGGCGCCATCCGCGTCCGCATCGGCAGCAAGCGCCACGAAAACCTACACCGTGCAGGCTGGCGACACCCTCAGCAAGATCGCGAAGACGCATCTTGGCGACGCCACCGCCTACATGAAGATCTTCGACGCCAACAAGGACAAGCTGACGGACCCGGACAAGATCCAGGTCGGCCAGGTGCTCACGATCCCGCAAGCCTGAAGCTGGAAGGGCGCGCTCCCCGCAGCGCGCCCTCGTTCTGTCGCGGTCCCCGCCCGTCTCCACCCGCCCGTTCTTCCGCACCCCGCTGTTCGCTCTCTGGCTCCGGTCTTGCACGGTAGTCGTTCACCATGACGATCGCCCGAGGTGCTCGCGTCCTGACGTCTGACGGGGTCGAGATCGGTCACGTCGACAGGCTCATGCAACGACGCGGCTCACCGCCGTGTCTCTACCTTTCGCTGGAACGTGCGGCGCGCTCGGAGCCCACTCCAGTGATTGTCACGGCCGCCGACGTGACGGTGGAGGATGGGCAGGTCCGGCTGCGCCACGTCGCGCACCGCGACCTCGACGTCACGAGTTGGGCACGTGGCGGGGGACTGCACGCCGACGAACGACCGCCCAGCCGTCTCGAAGGCGAACGGCCGCAATCCCGGGCTGCCAGTTTGCTGCCGCAGAGGTCCGCCGTGCGTGACGACGTCCGCTCACCCGTACCTGCACCGCTCCGCTGGTGGGTGCTGCTGGTGGTGGCCTTGGCCATGACGGCCCTCGCCGTCGTCGGACGCGAGGCGCCCGTCCGTGCGCTCGACGTCCAGCCGGTCGCCGATCCGCAGACCATACCGACGCTGACCCGCGCGCGGGCAGCCTGACGCTGGCGCGGCGGCGGGCCCGCCGCTCGCTGTACGCTGTGCACATCGTGGCACGCAGGGCTGCTCCCCAATCCACTCAGGTCACGCTGGCCGTCGCCGGGCGCGACGTCGTCGTGACCAATCCAGAGAAGGTGCTGTTTCCGGATGCAGGGCACACGAAGCTGGATCTCGTGCGCTACTACCTCGCGGTGGCGGAAGGCGCCCTGCATGCCGCCGGCGGTCGGCCGAACGTGCTCGTGCGGTACCCGAACGGTGTGGGCGGCGACTTCTTCTTCCAGAAACGCGCGCCTGCCACGCGTCCCGAGTGGGTCGAGGTGGTGACGCTGTCGTTTCCATCGGGCCGCACGGCGGAGGAGGTCGTGCCGCGCGACGCGGCGTCGCTGGCGTGGATGGCGAACCTGGCTTGCCTCGAACTGCACCCGCACCCGGTTCGGGCTGACGACCTCGACCATCCCGACGAGCTCAGGATCGACCTGGATCCGGTGCCGGGCGTCGAGTGGGCGCGCATTCGCGACGTGGCCGCCGTCGTCGGCGCCGCGCTCGACGACCTCGGGCTGAGAGGCTGGCCGAAGACGTCCGGATCCCGCGGGCTGCACGTCTACGTGCGGCTCGAGCGGCGATGGACGTTCGATGAAGTGCGCCGCGCGGCTCTGGCGTTTGCGCGCGAGGTCGAGCGGCGCGCGCCGGCCATGGCGACGAGCAAGTGGTGGAAGGAAGAGCGCCACGGCGTGTTTCTCGACTACAACCAGAACGCCAAGGATCGCACCGTGGCCGCCGCGTATTCGGTGCGACCGACACCCGACGCGCGCGTCTCGGCGCCCCTCACCTGGGACGAGGTGGCAGCCTGTGACCCGCACGATTTCACTCTGGCCACCATGCCGGCGCGCATCGAGGCGGTCGGCCACGTGCACGCGCGCATGGATGACCATCCGTGCACGCTCGACTCGCTCCTGGAACTGTCGGCCAGGCACGAACGCGAAGGGCTCGGAGACGCCCCGTGGCCGCCGCACTATCGGAAGCAGCAGGGCGAACCTGTCCGCGCGCAGCCGTCGCGCCGGCGGGTGCCCATCCACCCGCTCGTCGAGATCGCCAGGGCCCGGCGCAGAGACGATGCGGTGGCCGGTGTGGAGCGCTGGAAGGCGCGTCATCCGGAAGCCGCGGGTTACCTGCAGCCGGCAGACGTGCTGGTCGACCAGATGCGCGGACGCTCCTCCACATGGACGCGGGTGCGGCTCAACCTGCAGCACGTGCCCGAGCCGATGCGGCCGTCGCCGGAGACGCTCGATCCGGACGAGGATCTTGGTCTGGATGCGCCGCCTGCCGACGCTAGGTCGTCGAGGAGCGCGAGGCCGAGAAGACGCGCGCCAGCTCGAACGGAGGAGTAATCTCCAGCTGCTCGTAGCGGCAGTCCTGCGGCGCCCTGTCCGGTCGCCACCGCTTGAACACGGTGGCGTGGCGGAAGCGGTCGCCCTGCAGATGGTCATAGGACACCTCGCACACGCGTTCGAGGCGCACGGGTTCCCAGGACAGGTCCTTGCCGGCGCTCCACCGGCTCTGCCCGCCCGGCATGCGCGACGACGCGGCACCGGGTTCGGCCCAGGCACGCCATGGATGCTCGTCGAGCGCATGTTCGCGGAGCGTCGCGAGTTCCTGCGCCAGTTCCTGGCGTCTGGCCATCGTGAACGCCGAGGTCACGCCGACATGCTGCAGCACACCGGCGCTGTCGTAGAGGCCGAGCAGCAACGAGCCGACGTGCGTCCCGGGACCGTGCTTGTGCCACCGGAAGCCGGCGACCACGCAGTCGGCCGTCCGCTGGTGCTTCACCTTCACCATCACGCGCTTGCCCGGCTCGTAGACGCCGTGAGCGGCTTTGACCATCACTCCGTCGAGCCCCGCGCCTTCGAACCGTGCCAGCCAGTCGGCGGCCGTGGCGATGTCGGTCGTCATCGGCGTGATGTGCCAGGTCGCCGTCGCTGCGGGCGCGCCGCTGATGCGCGCGTCGATCGCCTCGAGCCGTCGTCTGCGTTCCGCAAGCGGTCGCGAGCGCAGGTCGTCGCCGCTTTCGGCCAGCAGGTCGAACGCGACAAAGGACGACGGTGTTTCGCGGGCGAGCTTCTGCACGCGGGACGCAGCAGGGTGCAGCCGCATCTGCAGCGCATCGAAGTCGAGCCCGTCGGCTGCAGCGATGACGATCTCGCCGTCCACGACGCATCCGGGCGGCAGCGCGGCGAGCAGCGCGTCGTGCAGCTCGGGGAAATAGCGGTCGAGCGGCTTGAGGTCGCGGCTCTGGATGTACAGGTCGTCGTCGCCGCGGAAGACGATGGCGCGGAAGCCGTCCCACTTCGGCTCGTAGTGCAGGTTGTCGCCGGTCGGCAGCGCCGCCGCCACCTTGGCGAGCATGGGTGGGAGCGGCGGGTCGATGGGGAATGGCGGCACGAGCCGACTATATGCGAACACCTGCGACGGCGTGTGATATAGACGCGGTGCTCCCATGTCTCAGCCGTCGTCGCCCTCCTCTGCCTTCCTCCAGGGCGGAGGGACGCTCGGGGAATTGATCCGCAACAAGGACTGGTCGAGTACGCCACTCGGCCCTGTCGAGGCGTGGCCCCAGAGCCTGAAGACCACCCTGGGGATCATGCTGAACTCGCGCTACCCCATGTTCGTGTTCTGGGGGCCCGAGCTCGTGAAGATCTACAACGACGGCTACCGGCCGATCACGGGCCACAAGCACCCGTGGGCGCTCGGGCGTCCCGCGCCTGAGGTGTGGCCGGAGATCTGGCACGACATCGAGCCCCTCGTCGCGCGTGCGCTCGGCGGCGATCCGACATGGTCCGACAACCTTCTCCTCTTCATGGAACGCCACGGCTTCCGGGAGGAGGTGTACTTCACGTTCTCGTACAGCCCGGTGCCCGACGAGACCGGCGGCATCGGGGGCATGTTCTGCGCGTGCACGGAGACCACGGGCGAGGTGCTCGGCGAAAGACGGCTGCGGGTATTGCGCGACCTCGCGGCGGCGCCGGCCGACGCGCGCGACGTCGCCACCGCGTGCCGCCTCTCGACCGACGTGCTCGGCACCAACCCTGCCGACGTCCCCTTCGCGGTCGTCTACCTGCTCGACGAGCACGGTGAGGCCGCGCTCGTCGCGCAGACTGGCGTACAGCCAGGCGCACCCGCTGCGCCGCTGCGTGTGTCGCGCGATGACCTGGTCCGTCCATGGGACGTGCTCGCGGTGGCGGCCGACCGTGAGCCGCGGTTGATCGCGAACCTCGCGGCGACGCTCGACGAGACGCCGCCGGGGCCGTGGCCCGAGCCCCCTCACGCCGCCATGGTGCTGCCGCTGGTGGATCGTGGGCGCGACCGCGGCATCGGCGCGCTCGTGCTCGGGATCAGCGCCCGGCGTCCGTTCGACGACGAGTACCGCGAGTGGTTCGGGTTGATTGGCGCGCAGGTCAGCGCCTCGATCTCGAACGCCCGGGCGGTGGAAGACGAGCGCCGTCGGGTGGAAGCGCTCGCCGAGGTCGATCGCGCCAAGACGGCGTTCTTCTCCAACGTCAGCCACGAGTTCCGCACGCCGCTGACGCTGATGCTGGGTCCGACTGAGGACGCGCTCGCGTCTGGTGGCGTGCTCAGCGGCGAGCCGCTGCTGGCGCTGTACCGCAACGAACTCCGCTTGCTGAAGCTCGTCAACGCATTGCTGGACTTCTCGCGGCTGGAGGCAGGGCGAACGCGTGCCTCCTACCAGCCGACCCGCATCGCCGAACTCACGGCCGACCTTGCCAGCCTGTTCCGGGCGGGCTTCGAGCGCGCAGGACTCGCGTACACGGTGGCGTGCGATCCGATTGGCGAACCCGTGTTCGTCGATCCGGACCTGTGGGAGAAGATCGTCCTCAACCTGCTGTCGAACGCCTTGAAGTTCACGTTCGAAGGCGGCGTGACGCTGCGACTCCAGGAACACCAGGACCACGTGTCGCTGTCGGTGCAGGACACCGGCATCGGCATCGCCGCCGAGCAGCTGCCGCACGTGTTCGATCGCTTTCATCGCGTCGAGGGCGTGCGGGCCCGGACGCACGAGGGCACGGGCATCGGCCTCGCGCTGGTGCACGACCTCGTGGCGCTGCATGGCGGAACCGCGTCGGCGCGCAGCGAACCCGGACGCGGCACGACGATCGAGGTCACCATCCCGAAGGGCGCCGGCCACCTGCCGGAAGACCAGCTGGCGCCGCCACGAGGCCGCCGCCACGAGGCCGGGCCGAACCCTTTCGTCGTCGAGGCGGAGCGGTGGCTGCCGCAGTCGCCCGCGGATGGCCGTGTCGACCGTCATGGTCACGACCAGCCGACCGAGCGAGACGCAGGACGGATCCTCGTTGCCGACGACAACGCCGACATGCGTGACTACCTCGTGCGTCTGCTTGCGCCGCACTGGGACGTCCATGCAGTGGGCGACGGCGAGGCCGCGCTGGAGTCGGTGCGCGACCGACGCCCCGACCTCGTCGTGGCCGACGTGATGATGCCGACGGTGGACGGGTTCGCGTTGCTCGAGCAGCTGAGAGCCGACGAGGGCACGCGCGACATCCCCCTGGTCATGCTGTCGGCACGTGCCGGCGACGAGGCGCGCGTCGAGGCGCTCGAGGCCGGCGCCGACGATTACCTGGGCAAGCCGTTCGCCGCACGGGAACTGCTGGCGAGAGTCGGCACGCAGATGAAGCTGGCGCGTGGCGCTCGCGAGCGCGCCGACCTGCTGGCGAAGGCGCAGGCGAGCCGCAGTGACGCGGAACGGCAGAAGCAGCACCTGCACGCCTTGTTCATGCAGGCGCCGGTGGCCATCGCGGTGCTGCGCGGTGAGCGGCACGTCGTCGAGTTCGCCAACCCGGTGGCGTGTCGCGTGTGGGGCAGGCGACCCGAGCAGGTCATGGGCCTGCCGTTGCTCGATGCCCTGCCGGAGGTGCGGCAGCAGCAACAGTGGGAGATGCTGCTCGGCGACGTCTACGGCCTGGGGGAGACACGCTCGGGTACGGAGACACCAGCCCAGTTCGACCGCGACCGGAGCGGCGTGCTCGAGACCGTCTACTTCGACTTCGTGTACACGCCCCTGCGCGACGTGCACGGCACGGTCGAGGGCGTGCTGGTGATCGCCAGCGACGTGACGACCCAGGTGCTGGCGCGGCAGCAGGTGGACCGCCTTCGCGAGGTGGCCGAGGAGGCCAATCGCGCGAAGGACGAGTTCCTGGCGATGCTGGGTCACGAGTTGCGCAACCCGCTGGCGCCAATCCTCACGGCGCTCCAGTTGCTGAAGCTGCGAGGCGTGGCTGGAGTCGAACGCGAGCGTGCGCTGATCGAGCGGCAGGTCAGGCACCTGGTGCAGCTGGTGGACGACTTGCTGGACGTCTCGCGGATCACCCGCGGCAAGATCGCGCTCCGTCCCGAACCGATCGAGGTCGCGGACGTCGTGACCCGAGCCATCGAGATGGCGAGCCCGCTGTTCGAGCAGCAGCGGCACGACCTCGACGTCGACGTGCCGCGATCCGGGTTGATGGTGCACGGCGACCCGGCGCGCCTGGCCCAGGTCGTCGCCAACCTGCTGACCAATGCGGCCAAGTACACCGAGCCGGTCGGCCGCGTGACGGTGCGGGCGCGGAGCGAGGACGGCTGGGTGTCGGTGGAGGTGCGCGACACCGGCGTGGGCATCGAGCCCGACGTGCTGCCGCACATCTTCGACATGTTCGTGCAGGAACGGCAGGCGATCGATCGGGCGATCGGCGGCCTCGGCCTCGGCCTCGCCATCGTCCGCAGCCTCGTGACGCAGCATGGCGGCGTCGTCACGGCCGACAGCGAGGGACGCGGCCGGGGCTCCGTGTTCACCGTGAGGCTACCGCACCTGCTGGAGCGGCAGCAGGCTCCGCCCCTCGAGGCGCCGGCCGGCAGGCGTCACACGCCCGACGGCCGGCGCGTGCTCGTCGTGGACGACAACCGCGACGCTGCGCTCATGCTCGTGGACATGCTGACCACGCTCGGCTACCAGGCTCGCTCGGCGCATGACGGCCCGTCGGCAATCGCCCTGGTCGAGGACTTCGACCCCGACGTGGCGTTCATCGACATCGGGCTGCCGGTGATGAACGGCTACGAGCTCGCCCGCCGACTCACGGCGGGGCTTGCACACCCGCGCATCCGGCTGGTGGCATTGACCGGATACGGGCTGCAACGGGATCGACGATTGTCTGCTGCGGCCGGCTTCGCGGCGCACCTGGTCAAGCCGGTCGAGGCGGAGCGCTTGCGCGCGACGATCGACGCCGTTCTGGACGCCTCCCGCGATCCAGGCACCTGAGCAGGGCAGATGGTCGGGATCTTGCACCGTTGCCGGTGGTGTTCGCAGACGGCTCAGCAAGGGAGACGACCTCATGAACGTGCAGCAGCACGCCCCCTCGATTGTCGACGTACTCAGGGACACGATTGCCGACGCGCAGGAACTCGTGCGCGGCGAAGTCGCGCTGGCGAAGGCGGAGATGCGCGCGGAAGTGAAGCGGATCGGCACCGCGGCTGCAACGCTCGCGGCCGCAGCGTTTCTCGCGCTCATCGCCGCCGTGTTCCTGCTCGCGGCCGTCGCGTGGGCGGTGCCTGCGCTGCTCGGGTGGCCGCCGTGGGCCGGTTTCGCCCTGGTCGGCTCCGTGGTCCTGGCGATGTCGGTCGTGCTCGGTCTCGTCGGGCGCCGCCGGGTCGCGGGAACTCGCTACATGCCGCTCACGCTCGACACCATGAAGGAGAACCTCGAATGGACGCGCGCCCACAGGCCTTAGCCGAGACGGTTCGCGCCCGGCGCGTCGCGGTGGACAACGACCTCGAACGACTCCGACTGCAACTGCGCAAGGCGGATCCGAGGCAGATCGACCTGTCGCGCTGGGCTCGCACGGCGGCACCGGTGGTGGCCGGTCTCGCTGCCGTGTGGTTCTGGCGCCACCGGCGCTCGGTGCACTCGCTGGATCAGCTCCTCGAACACGAACTGCGTGACCTCTATGTCGCCGAGGAGCAGCTCGTGCCGGCGTTCAAGCGCATGAGCGGGCAATCCGGCAACCCGGACCTGCAGGTGCTGCTCGAGCAGCACTGGGTCAACGCGAAGAATCACGTCGCACGCCTGGAGCGCGTGTTCCGGTCGGTCGGATCGCGCATCGCGCGCGGCGGCGACGATGCGATCTCCAGGGTGCTGCACGAAGGGCAGCGTCTGCTGAAGCGGCGCGTGGACGCCGACGTGCGCGACGCCTGGTTGATCGCCACGGCCCAGCGCGTGGCGCACATGCAGATCGCGAGCTACGGCACGGCCCGGACCTTTGCCGAGACGCTCGGGTACACGCACGCGGCGCAGTTGCTGCAGCAGACGCTCGACGAGCAGAAGCACGCCGACGAGCAGCTGACGCGGCTGGCCGAGCGCTTCGTGAATCCGCAGGCGGTCCGTGCGAGTTCACCGATCGCCAACTGACGCGTGATCGCGCGGCCCGCGACGTCCGCTCACTCGACGGGAGTGCCGTTGATGATGCGCAGGTACTGGCGCCACGGCCCCACTTCGTCGGTGTACTGTCGCGCCATCACGCGGACGATCTGCGCGATGTGATCGAGATCGTGCGCGACCCAGGTCGCCAGCAGCTGGCGTAGCGTCACGGCGCCGAGCAGCGGATGCAGGCCGCGCCGGGCGAGGTCGGCGTCGGTCAGCGGCAGGGTGCGCAGGATGCGGATGCTGCTGCGCCTCGCCTCCGCGAACTCGTCGAGCAGCTGGTCGAGCGTCTTGCCGCGGCTGTCGTCGAACTGCGCGAGCCGATCGAATGGGTCGAACGGACGTGCCTCCCCGTGTTCGAGGATGAGCCGGGCGCGGGGCAGCCAGTCGGTCCGCTCGCCGTGAATCAGGTGTCCCATCACGTCGTACGGGTTCCAGGTGTCGCCGCCTTCGTGCGCCGCGATCCAGGCGTCGGGGAGCCCGCGCAGCAGCGCGTCCAGCGCGGCAGGCGTCCTCTCGAGGATCGCGGTCGCTTCGGCGAGGGCAAGCGGGCGGCGCGTCGTATTGACGGGTGGTGACGGTGGCTGGGTCATGGCAGGCGTCTGCTGCTGGCATCCTACAGGGACCGCCCCATCTTCCAGGAGGCCTGATGTCGTCCGAACGCGAGAAGATGCTCGCAGGCGAGTTGTACGACCCGTTCGACCCCGAGTTGGCCGCGGCTCGCGGGCGTGCACGCGACCTGTGCCAGACCTTGAACGCCACCCGGGAAGCCGACGCGGATGCCCGGCGCGCCATCCTTCGCGACCTGTTCGGCCGCGGCGGCGACACGGTGTGGATGCAGCCGCCGTTCTTCTGCGACTACGGCACGAACATCGAGCTCGGCGCCCGAGTGTTCTTCAACTTCAACTGCGTCGTGCTCGACGTCTGTCCGGTGCGCATCGGCGACTACACGCTCTTCGGGCCCGGGGTCCAGATCCTGACGCCCGTACATCCCATGAACGCCGAACTGCGCCGGCGCGAGGAGTACGGCAAGCCGATCGACATCGGCTCGGACGTGTGGGTGGGGGGCGGCGCGCTCATCCTGCCCGGTGTGCGGGTAGGCGCACGCAGCGTCATCGGCGCCGGCAGCGTCGTCACGCGCGACGTGCCGGCGGGCGTGTTCGCCGCGGGGAACCCATGCCGGGTGATTCGCGACATCGTGGCATGAGCGTGTCGCGCATGTGCGGCGGTCGCGGTCACGAGCCGACCGGCACCGAGTCGTGCGGCAGGGCCACGCCGCGCGTTAGGATGTGCTGCGACAAACGCGCCGCCGGCGCGTCGTCCGCATCGGAGAAGCATGCACACCTCGCTGGTGCCCGTCCCACACACAGCAACGTCCGGTGATCAGCCGTCATGGCGCGCGCGTGCCCGTCCCGCGACGTCGGCGCCGGAGGTCAGCGCGGGCGCGTAAGCTCCGCGACGACACGACATGGAGCGCTTCCTCTGGATCTGCATGGCCGGCGCGGCAGGCACCGGCGCGCGCTACCTGATTTCACTCTGGGCGGCTGGGCGCTTCGGCGTGTCCTTCCCGTACGGCACGTTGATCGTCAACCTGCTTGGCTGCTTCGGCATTGCGGCCGTCATGCACCTGGCGCTTGCCTTTGCGTGGTCGCCGACGTTGCGGTCGGCGATCACCATCGGGTTCATCGGCGGCCTGACGACGTATTCGAGCTTCAACTACGAGACGACGCGTTTGCTCGACGATGGCGCACACGGCGCCGCGGCCGCCAACGCGCTGATCACGATTGTCGGCTCGTTCGCCGCCGGGTGGCTCGGCCTCCTCTTCGCCAGACAACTGGTCGGGCGATGACGCGCGGCAGACCATGCTGACGTCGAACATCGTCGGTCTCCTGATTGCCGCCCTGGGCGGCGCGGCGGTGGGCCTGGAGCGCCAGTGGTCCGGGCATGCCGAGGGACCTGGCGCACGGTTCGCCGGCATCCGGACGTTCACGATGCTCGGGGCCGTAGCCGGCCTGAGTGGATGGTTGTGGGCGGCCGGGGCCACGACCCTGGCGGCGCTGCTGCTCGCGGGCGCGATCGCGATTGTCGCCGGCGCCTACATCGCGGGGAGCCGCCACGACATCGACGGCACGACGGAAGTGGCCGCGCTCGTCGTGCTCGCGGCGGGCGTGCTCGCGGGGCTCGGTTCGGTGCGTCTGGCGAGCGGCATCATCGCGCTGCTGGCCCTGCTGCTCCTCGAGAAGTCGCGGCTGCATGCGCTCGTGCAGCGGATCGACGATGTGGAGTTGCGGTCGGGTGTGCGGTTCGGCGTGATGGCGCTGGTCGTGCTGCCGTTGCTCCCCGAAGGGCCATTCGGGCCGCTTGGCGGCATACGGCCTCGCGAAATCTGGGCGTTGGTCCTGTTCTTTTCGGGACTCAGTTTCGCTGGCCACGTGGCGCGTCGCCTGGTCGGACCGGGCCACGGGTATCTGGTCACGGGACTGCTCGGCGGGCTCGTGTCGTCGACGAACGTCACGTTCACGTTTGCGCGGACGAGCCGAACGGACGCGGTGGCAGGTCGCGCGCTTGCGTTCGGAGCCGTAGCGGCCAACGCGATGCTCTATCCCCGGGTGCTCGTTGCGACGGCGATCCTCGATGCACGGGTGGTGGCGCCGCTGGCGCCCTATCTCGTCGTCCCCGCGGTTGTGGCGGCACTCGTGGCCGCGGTCGGCGCGCACCGTTCGCGGGGTGTTGGCGGCTCAGACGGCGTCGGGCGCAATCCGCTGCAACTCGCCGCGGCGCTGCAGATGGGTGTGCTGTTCCAGGTCGTGCTCATGGCGGTCCACCTCGCGAGCGACATGGGCGGGCAGTCGGGCGTGTTGACGTCGGCTGCCGTACTCGGCCTCACTGACGTGGACGCGCTGACGGTGTCGATGGCGCGAGGTGTGGCGATGACCCATTCTCCAGCGGTGGCTGCCCAGGCGATCGCGGTCGGTGTGCTGGCGAACACGGCGATGAAGCTGGGCCTCGCGGTCGCCCTCGGTGCTCCCGTGTTTCGCGCGATCGCGGGCGGGTCGCTGGCGGTGATGCTCGCGGCGATCGGCGCGATGCTGCTGGTTGTCCCGTGATCCCGCGCGACGCGTCCGGATGCTCCGCGAAAGGCAAACGTCATCGCCAAAGCCGGCACGCGACACACGTCGCGCGCGGCGTCGAGTTCATGGATGCGAGCGGCGAGGACCAGAGACTGCGCACGTACTCAGTCACGCTGCCGGGGGGCGATGTGACGAGAGTGGGAGTCGAGCTCGTGGGCACGAGCGACGCGAGTGGACACGAGCCTGAAGACGACTCGCTTCAGCCAACATCGCCAAGGGCGAAGTTGGCGGAGAGAGTGGGATTCGAACCCACGGTAGAGTTTCCCCTACACACGCTTTCCAAGCGTGCGCCTTCAGCCACTCGGCCATCTCTCCGGCTGTTTAGAATCAACAACTTGCGGGCGCCAATGGCAGCCGGATCCGCAAGTTGTGTCACGAATTGTGTCAGACCTCCTAATGTCCCTAGATCACCGGGGATTCCGCCAGTCACCGAACACGGGCCCAGAGAGCAACCCAACCTGACGCTAGACCGCTCACCAGTATAGACCCAGCCCTCGCGCATGGCGGAACCGACCTGGTGAACTTGCCGGCATCGGCACGCGAGCCCTGCCATAGAATGCCCTCAACAATAAGCTCGGACCTGTCGGCGTTCTGGGCGAAGATACGGCGAATATGTGCGTGTCTCTGTGGGGAATACCCCACCCAGGCCGATACACCGCACAAACCTGCGCGGATCTCCCCGCGGGTGACCTGCCCTGCCACGGGCTTCGACGATAACGAGGAGCGGTTTGGCCAAACGACAGAAGGTCAGCGACCTGGAGGACCCGGAGTTTGAGGTGGCGGCAGCAGACGACGCCTTAGGTGAGGAATCGGAAGAGCCTATTCCGCAGGACACCCTTGTCTGTGCTCTGACCGGCGAGCTTCGGCCAGACAAGCCTGAAGAGCGCGTGCTTCAGAGCTTGGTGGAGCAGCTCCACCGTGAATATCGCGTCGAGCTCTTGGACATGAAGCGGGACGTCAAGGTCCGCTGTGTCGACGAGCAGGGCAAGAGGAAGACGGTCACTGCTGCAATCGCCGTCTACGCCCACGGTGAGCCTCCCGAACTAGAGAACATCGTTCGCGTTGCCCTCATCGCCAAGGCCAACGCGAAAGCTTCCGATGCCGCGATTGGCCAGCTGGATTTAGTCCTGTCCAACCTGAGCGACGATCGCGAGGAGGTCTATGGGGTCTGGACCAATGGGAGGGACATGGCCTTCCGCATGCGGACCTACGATCCCGCCAACGGTGTGCCGGTCTCGACCGAGCTCACTGACTTCCCTGGGCCTGACGAAACCCTCGCCGATTTGGACGACGCCGATCGCCGCCCCCTGCGCGTGGCCGTTGGCGATTCCCTCCTTCGCGTCTTCAATCATTGCCACGACTACCTCTCGACTCAAGGTCTACGCGACGAAAAGGCCTTCTGGCAGCTGCTCTACCTGATCTTCGCCAAGATCCTCGACGAAAAGGAGAGCAAGCGGCGATTCTTCGTTGGAGCGACGGAGCGCAATACCCCTGACGGCCAAACCCGGATCGCGAGGCGCATTCATGAACTCTTCGACTTGGTGAAGGACGAGTTCAAGGACGTCTTCGACGGGTACGAGCGCCTCGAGATGAACGAGCGGGCCTTAGCCTACGTCGCTGCGCAACTCGCACGTTTCGATCTGCTTGCTACAGACACCGACGCGAAAGGAATGGCCTTCGAGGCGATCACGTCGCACACGCTCAAGCAGAAGAAGGGTCAGTTCTTCACTCCGCGCAACGTGATCAGGATGATGGTCGAGATGGTTTCCCCGCAAGCCGGCAAACGTATCCTCGACCCAGCGTGCGGGAGTGGCGGCTTTCTGATCGTTGCCCTCAACCACGCGCGAAGGCGCATCCTCGCTGAGTTGGGCTGTCCGGCTCCGGACTATCCCGTGCAGAAGGAGATCAAGAAAGCAACGCCCAAAATCAAGAAGTACGCTGGCGAGAGCCTGTTTGGCTTCGACGTGGATGGTGATCTCCGCAAGGCAGCGCGCATGAATATGGTCATGAACGGCGATGGGCATGGTCATATTTTTAACTTCAACAGCCTTGAGTACGGGGTACACGGCACGAACGAGGCTGTTGGTAAGACTCGCTACCGGACGCCGGAAATGGAGGCTGTCGAGCGTGCTCTTGGCGTTGGCCCCGGCGGTGCGCACGGGCAGTTCGACTACGTGTTCACGAATCCTCCTTTTGGCGCGAAGATCCCGGTTGAGGATCCTGAAGTGCTGCGGCATTTCGAGCTTGGCCACGTGTGGCACAAGGAGGGCACTCGCTGGATCAAGCATGCCCTTCAGAAGAAGGTGGCTCCCGAGGTCCTGTTCATTGAGGCCTGCTGGAAGTTCTTGAAGCCAGGCACAGGGATCATGGCCCTAGTTGTGCCCAACGGCATTCTTGGCAACCCGGGGGAACAAATGGAGTTCGCGCGGTGGTGGCTGCTGAACAACGGCGAACTGCTTGCCAGCGTTGACCTGCCAGCAGAGACCTTCTTGCCTCAGGTCTCCGTGCAGGCCAGCTGCGTGTTCGTTCGGCGTCGCGCCTCCAATGAAACTCGAATGGTTGGCGCCTCTGGCGCGAAGCAGGGCCCTGTCTTCATGGCAATCGCAGAAAGCTGCGGCCACGGCAGGCGGGGAGAGCCGAAGTACGTGCGTGAGGCCGATGGGACCGAACGTCTGTTCGACGTCGCGATTCCTGACAGATGGGAGCGCGCAGGAAGGATTAAGGAGCAGGTCAGACTTCGCAAGGACAAACGCCTCGCAGACGATCTGCCGTTAATCGCCGCCGAGTATCGCCGTCTCGTCGACGGGGGCGATCTCGCGTGAAGGCGTTCGTCGTTCCCGAGCCGCGAGTCGCAACGCTTCGGGCGTTGAACTATGCGCCGGCTATTGAGCGGATCCGCCGCGGTCGATCGCGTTCAAGTCAAACGCTACGAGAGATTGTGAAGGCGTTCGGCCCTGCATATGGGACCGTGTTCACGCGTAAGGACTGTGATGTCGAATACGGCATCGAGCTGTTGTCTCAAACAGACATGTTCGCGGCTGAACCGCGTGGCCGAGTGATTCGACGCGACTCCATGCCGGAACCGCACAAACACCTTATCCGTCGAGGTGACGTGCTAATCGCTGGGGCCGGCACGCTGGGCGAAAGTGAGCTGTTCGGAAGAGCTGTAATCGCGGATGGGCGGCTGGCTGACAAGTACGTCGGACCAGATTCTATGACGCTAATCTTTGCCAGCCCCGACGACGACTATTCACTCTTTGCATACGCGTGGTTGGCGAGCCCGACAGGTGTCCAAGCGATACGTGCCACGAGCTATGGCACTAAGCTGCTTCGCTTTCGCACGGAACTCCTTGAGACGATGCCAATCCCTGAAGCACCCGCAGCGATGGTCGCTCGTATCGCGACGCTGGTCAGGAGGTGTTCGAGCGAGCGTGAGGCGTGGCTAGCGGAGGTACAGACCGCACGTGCTCTGATGAATGCGCATCCGGGTCTTGCTTCTACGCCCAGTCACGGCAGGACAGCGGTGCGAGCAATTGTGTGGTCCGGCGGACTTCCGTCGCTCTGTGCTTGGAACTATCTCGCCGGCACGCCTGACGTCTTGCGAGCGCTGAAGCGCGCTTGGAAGGCGCGCGTCTCAGACTACCTGGACTCATCGGGTCCGGTTCACCACGGTGGGAGGCTGACACGCATTCCTTGTCTTCCACCACATGGCGTGGACTTCCTCTCGCAGCGTGATGTGTTCATGGCTCGCCAAGTGCCCCAGCGCATTGCAGTTCCGAAAAACGCTGACTGGGTGTTTGCGAAGACCGGGCAGCTCTTGATGGCCGCGGACGGGCAGGTGACTTCTGGTTCTCTCTTCGGTCGAATCGAGCTTGCCGACGGCGGGTTCGTCGGAGCAGCGATCACTGAACACATAATGCGATTGAACCCCGCGCGCGGGTGCGGTGACGCCCTGGCGGCTTGGCTATCGACTGACGTTGGCCAGGCGCTGACCCGCTCCACCGCGACTGGAACGAGTGTTCCAAAGGCCAGGGTGGACCTCTTGCTCGACCTGCCTGCCCCGGAGCCATCATCGAGGATCGTTGGGCAGGCGGCTGCTGCGATGCGGCGCTCCGTCGCGCACCGCGTCGCAGCAAACGAGGCCGAGGCCGAAGCGATCCGTCTCGTTGAAGAGGAGGTTCTCCCGCGATGGCTCGCGTGATCTACACGCCGTCTGGCGGTGACGGTCCAGTGGGCCGGTTCGAGGCCCTTGTGCTGGAGACTCTCCGTCTGGCCCTGCCGCGTGCGTGGGCACTCGCACCGAACTTCCAGTTGAAGCAGCGCGGCCACGATGCGCTCGAGTACGACATCGTGTGCCTTTCGAGCCACGCTGTATTCGTGATCGAGGCGAAGGAGTGGTACGGGCGACTCACGGGAGACGATCAGGAGTGGCTGCTGAATCAGACTCCAAGGCGCTGCCCGATGTGGACGGTCAACCACAAATGCAAGGTCCTGAAGACCGAGCTTGGCGCTTTGGCGAGCCATGCGGCTGTCGTGCCGGTACTCGTTGTCCCAGACGGCACGGCGGTCCACATCGGCGGCGAGTGGAAGGGTTCCGTCGTCTCGCTTGCTGATCTTGCTCGCTGGCTGCAGGACGAGCGCAACATCCCCGCACATCGACGCGGTGAAGACTTGGGCAGCTTGATTGCACCAATGGAACAGGCGCTCCAGGGAAAGTGGGCCGCCCGGCAACGCCAGCGCCGGCGGAGAGTCGGCAGTTACGAGATCGTTGAGACTCTCCACGTGGCCCCGGGCGAGGCCATGTACGTGGCCCGCCGCGCCTACATCGAGGGTGACCCCACTCGGTACCGCGTACGAACTTGGAAGATCGATCAGAGCGGAAGCCACGATGAAGTCGAACAACGGAAGGCCGTTGTACGGCGCCCGACCGAGGCCATCGCGAAGATCGGCCGACACCCTAACCTACTGCCGGTTCTTCAATTCGACTACGTCGACGAAGATCAGGAATTCTTCGAGGTCACCGAGTGGTCTGAGTACGGCACGCTGCATGGCTTCCTCACGAACCAGGAGCGCGAAAGACTGACTATCCGAGAGCGCCTGGAGATTGCCGAGGGAGTTGCCGCTGCCCTCGAGACTGTGCATGCGGCGGACGTGGTACACCGAAATGTGTGTCCGGCAACGGTGCTGATTGGCTTTGACCGAAAGCCCAGATTGACGGACTTCGACCGTGCCTGGATTGATGCCAAGCGGACGGTCTTCCCCGACACGCAGAACCGAAGCGATCAGGCGTACCTACCTCCGGAACTGTCGAACGTCCTCGACTACGACTTCGACACGTCTTCCGACATGTACTCCTTCGGAGTGCTCCTGTATCAGCTGCTCACCGACGAATTGCCGTTCGCGAATCCCGACGAGGCTCGCGCCGCTGGCGGCTGCCCGAGCAAGATGCCATCGGACGTCCGTGCCGGGGTTGATTCGAAGATCGACGAGCTAACCCTCGATCTCCTCCGGACAGACGACTTCAAGTTGCGTCCCTCGGCTACGGAAGCCCTCAGTCGCATTCGGCAAGTCCTCGGTATGACCACCGGACCGGGGCGCGGGGACCAGTCCGAACCCGCCGCACCCGTGCCCCAGGAACTGGAAGTCGGTGCCATTCTGGATGGAAAGTGGCGACTCGACGAAGAGATCGGCAAGGGCACGTTCGCTAGGGTATATCGCGTCTTCAACCTGGACCATCAGCGCACGTACGCCATGAAGGTTCTGGTCGATACGGACAATGCCGACCTGGCGCTGCACGAGTTCAACGAAGTCCAACCACTTCTACCAACCCATCCAAACGTCGTTCGCATCGTGTGGATGGATCGCCTGGCTCCACCGCTCGGTCATCCGTACATCGTCTCTGAATTCGTGGACGGGGAGACACTCACTCCCTACTGCGCGGACGAGCGGCGTCTCGCCTGGTCAGACATCAAGCGGATTGGCCTTGAACTGCTCGACGCCCTACAGGCGATCCACGAGCGGGGTGTATACCACCGGGACATCAAACCTCCGAACATCATGCTGGAGCTGCCAGCGCATCGGCCGAAGTTGATCGATTTCAACATCGCCGCGAAGGCCACTGAAGCGAAGGGCCGCGCAGGGACGCGTCGGTACTGGGCTCCTGACGTCACGACGGCCGGCTGGGGCGCGCACGCAGATCTATTTTCGCTCGGAGTTGTTCTCTACGAGCTCGTAGTCCATCGTCACCCGTTCCCGCAGGACAGACCCGAGAGCGGATCGCCGTACGACCCACGAGACGTGGCCGTTGAACAGCGGCTGTCCCGCGAGCTCGCTGAGTTTCTAATCCAAGCAGTACAGCCGCAGGCGGGCAAACGGTTCCAGAGTGCCGCCGAAATGAAGGCTGCGCTCAACGCCGTGCCCTCAATGCTGGCGCCAGCGGCGCCGGAGCCTCCGCCGTCAAGTTTCCGTGGACTCACCTTGGACGAGGAGGAGCGCGATCGGAGCGACTACAACCCGTACATCACGAGAATGCTGACCCTCTACAGTCAGGCCCGCAGGACCAACACTGGGACGCGCGGCCTCGACGAGATCGCGCGCTTGACCTATGTCCAGACCGGCCTGGACGAGAAGCTCGCTCCAGCGATCACAACTGGTCGGTATCGGCTCGTGATTGTGACCGGCAATGCGGGAGACGGAAAGACCGCCTTTCTACAGCAGGTGGAAGCGCTGTTCGCAAGGAATGGTGCGGCCATCATACGCCTCGAGAGCGGAAATGGCTCGACGTGGACGTGGGAGGGCCGCGACTACGAGACGAACTACGACGGATCGCAGGACGAAGAGGATCGGTCCAACGATGACGTCCTCGACGCCTTTTTCGCGCCGTTCGAAGGAGCGGACCTTCAGGGGCCGGCGGACACTAACGTACGGCTCATCGCCATCAACGAGGGTCGCCTGCTGGATTTCCTCGCTCATGGCCCGCGTGCCAGTGCCTATTCCGGCCTGCGGCGGTTCGTGGTCGATTCGCTGGCCGGTGCCTCAGCAGCGGAGGGTGCGCTCCTGGTGAACCTCAACCTTCGGGCCGTAACCGCTGGCGGATCGGCCTCGCTGGTTGAGCGTCAGCTCATGCAGCTACTGCAGCCGGAATTGTGGGCGGCGTGTGGGGCATGCTCGCTACGGGAGCTGTGTCCCCTTCTCCACAATGCGAACACGCTGCGCGACGCCAACTCCGGGCCCGCAGTGCGGGAACGAGTTCGTCGTCTCTTTGAGGTCGTTCACCTTCGGCGGCGCGCTCACGTCACGATGCGTGACCTTAGATCAGCCTTGTCGTGGCTTCTGCTCAGAGATCATGGGTGCGGCGACGTTGCGGCGCTTGTTGAGCACGCAGGGAAGTCTGGTGTGACGCCGCTTCTGGCTCTGAACTACACAGAGGCATTCGCCGATGCGGACGCGGGCGCCGCTCTGCCCGTTCAAACTGTCGGCCCTGAACGAGCAGACGACAGGCTGGTGCGCCGGCTCCGGGAAGCAGATGTCGGACGTGTCAATCATCCCACTCTGGACCGTCTGCTCGATCGTGACGTTGATGGGGCGGTCCCTTGGATGACGTTCGATGGTCGCTCCGGTGCAATGGCGACACATTTGAGGCGATTGGCGAGCGAGGTACCGAGGCCCAGCGACGACGTACCGTTTCCGACGGTCGTTGGTGCAAGACGACAGCTCGCATCTGTGTTGCGACGCTGGGCCTACTTCGAGCGGCGTGACGACAGGTGGCGGGAAATGTTGCCCTACACCGCAGTTGGCCTGCTGGAGGCAGTGATCGCTGGCCGCACAGCTAAGGATCGCGATCGTTCCTGCATCGACCTCCGCGACCGGGTCGTCGAGGCCATCAGCGTTGCCGAGGGTGTCAGGAATGCGCGACTTCGACGCAACTACCTTGCCCTCCGCGTATCTCGTCTGAAGGACGCCTCGGTGCGGTCGTACCGGCTCTTTCCGAAGACCGACTTTCTGATCAACGTGTCTCGACCGGCCCTCGAGGACTTCCTGGAGTTCGCCCCGGACGCTGTCGAGCTCGTGTCCGTGAACGGTCCGGCGCGCCTCCGAATCTCTCTGGACCTGTTGGAAATGATGGAGCTGATACGCCACGGCTATCGGCCTACCGCAACGGACCTTCAGGGGCTGTTCGTGAACCTTCTGATCTTCCGCAACGAGCTTATCGCGACCACCTTCGACCGTGTGCTCCTGTCGGCGGACGACCAGGAGTTCTACGAAGTCTCGGCGGAGAACCGTCCGGAAGGGATTCGCCTCGCGTTGGTGAGGCACGGCCTCGAAGTCGCCGCGAGTGTGGAGGCCGTATGAAACTTCGTAAGGAAGATCAGGAGTTCAGAAATCCGCGGATCTTCTATCCGGACCCAAAGACTGTGCAGCTGGACCGAGTTTTGGTGGTCCTGTTCCTGTGGCTCAAAACCAACGGCATGAGGCCGGCGACCACCGGACGACAGAAGAAGGAGTTCGAGAAGGTCGACGTACACTTCAAACGCCTCGCGGCGCTCGCAGGCGTCTCCGGGTTCATCGAGAATGAGCAGATCGCGCGGCAGTGGCTTGAGACCGACGTCTTCGACCTTGTGAACCGCGGGCGCCCAACAGAAGCCATCGCTTCACTGAGGCCCCTTCACCTTGACGCCCACAAGATCCGCGTCGCAAAGCATTGCCGCGACTACAACTTTGCCGATGCCTTGTACGCGATGCTCGAGCATGGCGGTGGCGGCGCCCATCGAGAACTCAAATCGTACTTGGAGCGGGGGCGCGCGTACGAACCGCACGCAAAGTTCGATCTGGAAACACTCGCGGTTCTGAAACTGGTTGAAGGCGTCAGCGACACGCATCCATCAGGCGAGAAGATCACGCCTTACGCACCGCTGTGTACCGGGCAGTCGCGCGTGCTCTGTGACGACATCGAGCGAATTCTGTCCTACAAGGACATTCCGCGCTCTGTGATGATCGATTACCTGAGGACCATCCTGGGGTTGCATCTCGGAATCTTCACGTTGCGGCTCGGCCGTCAGCTCTCTGGGTGGATCAAGCAGTGCGGTTCGCATCCAACCTGTCGCACATGCCCCGTGTACGGCACAGAGGCCGACCCGTTCGAGAAGTGCCCATACCCCGTCACGTTCACAACGGATATGGGGGGAGACTACCGTTCCCGCATGGCGCAGCTTGCCCAAGAGGACGCCGCGGGTGAGTACGCGAAGCTGGGAGACTTGGTGAAGGCTGTGTTCTCGATGAACCAGCTCCTTCGGTACGCGCGCGAGGAGCGAATCACCGAGGATCCGTTCGAAGTGCCGGCGCTGCTGGCGAACCCCACACCAGAATTCGAAGCAGACTTCAAGGCGACGGTGAAGCATATTCGCAGCCTCAATGAAGATGACGAGAGCTTGCCGCCGGAGATCGAAGACATTCTGAGCGCCGGCCTGTCGTCGTTCGACACGCTCATTGAAGTCGTCACGCACGTTCGACAAGCCCACCACATCAAGTACCTCGTTGAGATGCTGGACAAGCTGTTCCAGAAGAATGCGCCATTCGGAGTGCTTGTTCAGGGCAAGTCGCGCGCGAACCCTCGGCGGTGGCACCTTGGCGGTCGCACTCTTGAGGTGCTGGTGCAACTGGCAGTACTGAGGGCGAAGGAGACTCCACAGGGCCGGCAGTTCGAAACGGAGCCCATTCTGATCGAGGACTTCCTCTCTTGGATGGAACGGCGATATGGCTTCGTCATCGCTCCAGGCACGACGCCGGCGGGCCGGAAGCCCGTGTCATTGGACGAGCACCGAGCGTTCAGAGAGAACGTACGTGCGTTCAAGGACCGACTCCGAGAGATTGGCTTCTACGACGATCTCTCGGACGCCTATAACGCGCAAACCATTCGGCCGCGTTACGAGCTGCGTGCTGACCCGGAGCGGACAGCGTGATCACGCTCACTCCAATCGTTCCGGCCTCTCCCGAGGATCAGTACGACGCCCTCGCCGAGCAGCTAGCCCCACGGCTACGTGAGGCTTTGGAATCTGCTGGGCCTGGGCATCGGCTTCGCGTGACGACCCTGCCTGAGCCAGTGATGGAGCGTCTCGCGGCGGCCCTGAGCGATGCACGTTGGACTGTCTGTGTCCTCAACGAGGCCCCCAGTGCGCCGTTCGAGGCCACCGCCGCCACCATCATCAGGCTCCGGGACCATTCCCTCGTGCCGGTGCTCGTGTTCTTCCCGCCAGGGCCACGTACGGCCTCGGAGGACTCGCTCGACATTGCCACGTTCACGGAGCTGTCCCTCGCAAGCATCGCGCAGGACCTCTCCGAAGCACTCGTGGAGCGGCTAGCAGGTCCGTTGCGCACAGATGTTCGGGAGGTGCTCAAGTACCTGAACGAGATGAAGCAGATCCGCCATGCGGATGAGCAGGTGGACTACCTGCTGACGGTGTTAAAGAACGGCGGCACACCCGAAGCGGCCGGAGCCGCTATCTTCGAGTTTGGTCTCGTTCCAGACTTCGCGCTCTTCACCCGCGGCGCAAGCTCTCTCCTAACGTGGGTCAGTAGGAATCGCGAGAAGTGCGAGAAGCTGTTCGACCTGAGCCAGCCGCTTCAGAAGCGATTGCGGTCGCTGGGGCTCAAGCCGGGGACCCTCGAACAGCCGCTGTTCCACTTCTTCCGGCTACGTCACACGGAGGAGCCGAGGACATGGGGTCGACAGATCGCCTGTGAGTCCGACGCAAGGCACCTATCCTTCGATCTGTGGGAGTTCGCGGACGCCGAGAGTGAGGGAGAGCTTCGAATCGTCCTCGACTCACTAAACCTTCCGAAGCAGCAGGCCGACGAAGTGTCTGGTGCAGACCGCATGTCCGTTCTGAACGTATCGGGACGCGATCCCCTCAAGATCGCATTCCGCTCCGTTCCGAATCCGGCGCAAGTTCCCGCGTGGAAGAGCTGGCGGGTGCAAATTCTCGCGATTGGCGAGGCCGCAACGGCGACTGTCGCCTGGGAAAGCAACAACTACCCCAAGCCGGCCGGCGGACGCCTAGCGAAGGTCAGACGTTCGATCAAGGTGAAGGAACTCGAAGATCTGGACGAGGGTACCTACTTTCTCCGTGTCGATGCCTACGATGCTGCCGGCGCTCTTCTGACCACGCCCAGGCGGATCGACCCAAAGGACGACACATCACGGGCCGAGAACGAGTCTGAACCGTTTCTGCTCGTGAAGGATGAAGTCGTCATCGACGATCCAGACGTAAGGGCCACGTTTGTGCCTTCGCTCCTGGCTGGGTGGCTCCGAGGAGCGTTGAAGGCCCTTGATGGGAAGTCCCGCGAGACGGTTCCGGAGTTGCGGAGCCTGACCGGCACTTGGAACCAGCCGATCGGCGCGTCTGTGAAGGGAGATGTCCATTTCGACCTGGAGACGGATGGCTTCCACGGATTTGCCGTGGTGGTGCCAGGACTGCTGCGAAGAATTGAAGTGACTTTCCTGGAGAGTCCCCGCGCCCTTGGCGTCTATCAGATGGCCCTCGGACAGGCCCGCTCGCCTGGCGATCTGGAGCTTGTGCGAAAGGAACAGGCAGACTTCGATGGGCTCCCTGCCGCCGAAGCCTTCATGGCAGCGCGAGCGGAGGTGTTTGGGGGGATCCGAGATCAGCATCTTCCACCAGGAGCGATGCCCGAGGATCGCGCAGCGCGCACTGGCGTGGTGGAGGTTGTCGACCTTACGCAGCATGCAGACGCGATTCGTCGCTATGCGCGAGCATTCGCGGAACTCGTGCACGCCTCGATGGAAGCAGAAGCCGCGGAGCAACAGAGGCTGGTTCGAGGACTGGCGTGGCTTGACGCGGTCGAGATTCGATGGCCGGCGCAACCCGGCGACCCCGGGCGCGCCATCCTCGTTGGTCCGACGCACCCGCTCAGGCTTCTGTGGCACCTTCAGCACTCGTTGGAGTGCAAGAGCGCGATTGACGCTTGGGACCAACGCACGCACGAGGCTCCAGATTGGCGGCAGTTCATTGAGCAGCTAAGGGATCAATTGCTTCCGCTCAATCTGCCGATGGCAGTGTTCGACCGCAGGGGGCGAGCCTACACCGAAGCGATGCCCGTGACTCCACACTGGGGCCTGTACCTTCCAGACCGGGACGCCGAAGGACGCCACGTTGATGCCGCCGCTAGGGAGCGGGCTCTGTCGACGATGGGCATCCGCACTCAGTCAGTGACGTCGACGAGCATTTCGTCGCTAGACGTGGCTGTGCGGCTCTTCGAGTTCATCGTCCAACACCCATACGTCGATCAGCTCCGACTAAACGTCTTCAACCCGGGCAACGGTTCACTCGTTGCCGAAACACTGCGGATGTTGGAAGCGATCCGGCGCCAGGCGAAGTCGTTGTCGCTGCGGTACGCCGTTCGCCTCTTCGCCCCTGCCAGTCAGCTCGACACGGTGGGCGAGGACGTCGAGGGCCTGCTCGATCCTGACCGGCAGGTTGGCGAAGACGACGAGTTCACGCTAGATAGCGGAAATCACCTGCACCCGAAGCTCCTTGTCGCTCGAAATGACCTTGCGGAGTTCGTAGCGGACCACACGAGATTCCCCGCTCACGTGTCGATCCTGATCGAGCAGTTCACTGCATTGGGGCGTGTGGGACCCCTCAGTCAGTACCGTCGAGGCTCGTTCGTTCGTGGTCTCGTGCAGGAGCCTGACACCGTCCCGATGGAGGGTGCAGGCCCAACAGGTCGAGCAGGCACGGGTTGGTCAAAAGGTGTGAGACCGAGTGGGCCGTCCACCGCCCACCCAACGGAGCGCCTGGTCGGCGACACTCTAGCCGCGGTCCAGCGTCTACAGGCGTCGATTGCGCTTGGTCAGAGTGTCGAGCGACACGTCGGTCCAGTGCTCGCCCTCCAGCTCGATGCGGGGAGTCAGGGGCTGCTCAGGCAAGTGCACGACGTCAGCGATCGCGTCATCACCATCGATCGCCACCTTGGGGTGGACTTCTTCGATTCACCGTCAGCCAGTGATGAGGTGGGGTATCTCCTCGACTTCTCTCCCGAGTTCCTCCAGGAGGACCGTCAGCGCATCGTGCTGACGACACGCAACACCCACGAGATCGAATCACTACTGGCGCCGATGCTGAGAGATTACGGCATCCACTTGCGGCGCGGTGACGAGGTAGTGGTGCTTGAGGGGCTCCGATCGCTGTCAGGCCGGCTGGCGCTGCGTCTTGAAGGCTCAGTGACCCGAGCGAAGGAAGTCGTTGGGCTGCTATTCGCGCGATGGTTGCTCGAAGAAATTGGAGCACTCGAGAATCGGATCGTCCTTCCTCTTGATGCACATCAGTCGTGGTTTTCAGGGCCGGGTTCTCAGCGGCGTGCCGACCTCCTGTTGGTGGGTTTCCCTGGGAACGGCGTTGTCCGTATGGACGTCATCGAGGTCAAGCTGCGAGACGAACTACCGCCGGCAGCCAGGGGCCCGCTGTACCGCTCGATGAACGAACAGACCGACATCGCTCAGTCAAGGCTGAAGGCGCTGTTCGACCCGGACCACTTCGCGCTTCCGCGGGCGGACTTTCTGTTGCGTTCAAAGGAGCTCGCCGGTGCGCTGTCTTTCTACATCCGGCGCGCCGTGCGGTATGGACTATTGCCTCCCGCCGAAGGCGACACCGCGTTGGCCGTTGCCGAGCGCCTCGACGAGGGGTACCGCCTTGAGATGGACGGTATGGGAATCGTCTTCGAGCGACTCGGTTCTGGACACCACATCGACGAGGACGAACCGGGTTTCACAGTCCATCGCTTTGGCGCGAACAAGGCCCGCAAGCTATTTCACGCTGCGATGGGTCGGTTCGAGGACCGTTCGTCAGTGAGGGACGACATGGAATCGCGTTCGTCAGCGCGAAGTGAAGGTGGGATGGTGGCCCTTGTTGAGGCGCCAGGGGAAGAGGAATCACTCAATGCGCTGCGCACAAGTCTCGCCGTCACTACGTCAGCGCGGGGCTCCTACGCCGATACTATGCGAGACACACGAGGGCCGTCTGAAGTACGCGAGACATCTCCCTGCTACGGAGTGTCGGGTGATGCAACGCCGTCTCGTCCGGAGGCTGGAGTAGTCGCTCCCGTTGCCCCCGTGCAAGACATCGCGAAGGAACTGGAGCGCGAAGCCGGTCAGAGGCCCTCGGAGGTGCCGGCACCGTCTCCGGATGAGAATGTGGTCCCTGAAGCGGAGCCAGCGCCGATCGATCACGCTCCTGCGACGCCAGACAGGCCTACACTCCATGCCGATGTTCTTCTCGGGTCGACCCAGATGACACCTCAGTTCGGCGTGCTCGGCCGGTCCGGAACACAGTCAGTCGCGATCGATCTCACCGGCTGCAACACCATCTCCCTGTTCGGCGTCCAGGGATTCGGGAAGAGCTACACGCTCGGCGTGATCGCGGAGATGGCGTCGCTCCAGAACAAGGGCGTGAACGTCCTGCCGGCACCGCTTGCCACGGTCCTGTTTCACTTCCATAAGAGCGACGCCTATGAACCTGAGTACGTAACGGCGGTCGAGCCGAATCGTAAGACGTCAGAAGTCGATCGCCTGCTTGCCGAGTACGGTGCGAAGCCAGCCGGCTTGAAAGACGTACTGCTGCTCGCTCCTGAAGCCAAGGTAGAGACGCGACGCCGTGAGTACCCTGGGGTTGCGGTTGAGCCAATTAAGTTCAGTTCTGCCGAGCTCGGCGCAGAAAGCTGGAAGTTCCTTCTTGGAGCGTATGGCAACGACGCTCTCTACGTCCGGCAGCTCGTCGCAATCATGCGGCGACACCGGCAAGGGCTGACGCTGGACACATTCCGTCAGGAGATCGCGAACGCGCAGCTGCCGACCGCCGCGCAGCGGCTGGCGGAAGATAGACTCGCCCTTGCAGAGCCTTACATCGACGACGCGAGGCGACTAGGTAAAGTGCTCCGCCCTGGACGGACGGTGATTGTCGATTTGCGAGACGAGTGGATCGAAAAGGACGAAGCCCTCGGACTATTCGTCATCATGCTTCGCATCTTCGCTGCGAGTCGCTTCGAGGGGAAGGAGTTCAACAAGCTTGTCGTCTTCGATGAGGCGCACAAGTACATCTCTGAATCCGATCTGATTTCGCAGGTCGTGGAGACGATTCGAGAGATGCGGCACCAGGCGACTAGCGTGATCATCGCGAGCCAAGATCCTATCTCCGTTCCGCGAGCGATCATTGAACTGACGTCCGTTCTGATTCTTCACCGAATGACGTCGCCGCAGTGGCTGAAGCACCTCCGAGGTGCGATCGTCTCGCTGAACGACGTTCAGGATGCAGCGGTCACGTCATTGTCGCCGGGCGAAGCGCTCGTCTGGGCGCAGCGCAGCACCGACAAGCGCTTCACGCTGCGACCGCAGAAGATGTCCGTTCGTCCGAGGTTCACTCAACACGGCGGTGGCACGAAGACCGCCGTGCACGGAGCGACGATTCGTTAGGTCGCGTCCTCATCCTGCGCTTTCGAGGCCTAGGACCAGCTGTGATACGTTGAGGCACCCTCCCAGCTCCTGCGCCTCGAGGAGGTTTCATGGGTGCGTTCCGGGCGGCGGTGTTCCTCGTCCTCGTCGGCAGCGCGGGTCAGTCCGGCCCTGATCCTGGCGCCCTGCTCAAGGAAGCTGATCGGTTGGCGTGGTTCCGAGCATGGTCCGCCGCGGAGCCGCATTTCCTCCAAGCGCAGAAGCTGTTCGCCGCCCGGGGCGACGAGCGCAACGCCCTCTACGCCGAAGTGAGTGCCTTCCGCGGCGCGCTGCCTCGGATGGCCGTGCCGGAGGCGTCGTCCCGCCTGGCCGACTACCTCGAGCATCCGCTCGTTCAGGCCGACGAGCGGCTTCGGCTCCGCGTCCTGATCATCAAGGGCGAGACGGATCAGGACCTCGATCCGACACTTGCCGAGCAATCGTGGCGGGAGGCACAGACACTCGCCGAGTCGCTTGGTGACGCGGCGTGGGCCAACCGCGCTCGTGGTGAACTCGGTCTCGTCGCGTTCCTTCAAGGCGACGTCGGCGGCGCCGTCGTCGGACTCGGCCAGGCGCTCAAAGTCGCGCAGTCGAACGGTGACGTGTCCTCCGTGGTGCGCTGGCTGACGCTCTTCGGGCCACGGTTACGTCCAGCTTGGCCGCCCGGAAGAGGCGCTGGCGTTCTATGACCGCGCGTTGGCCGCGGCGGCGGCCGTGCCGGAGATCCAGTTCCCGGTGATGACGCACGTCGGGCGCTCGAACGCGTTGATTCGCCTCGGCAGGCTCGAGGAGGCGGACGGCGTGCTGGCGAAGGCCGGTGAAGTCGCTGCTCGATCAGACGCACTCGGCTATCAGGCACAGCTCCTGTCTCAGCGCGGTGCCATCGCGAACCAGCGCGGCCAGTCGGCGGAAGCCGCCACCCGTTTCAGTGAGGCTCTCGCCCTCGCCAGGAAGGCCGGCGCCGACAGGCTGGTCGCCGAGATCGCACTGGAGTCCGCGCGGCTTCAGCGACAACACAAGGACGTCGCCGGCGCGGAGCGGGCACTGCAAGAGGGCCTGAGCGTCGCCAGACGCATGGAGGAGCACTTCCTGCTGCCGCGTCTGCTCGCAGCAACGGCCGACCTGGAGGCGAGCCGCCGGCGATTCACCGCCGCTGACCTCCTACTGGATGAAGCGGCGGACATCCTGCGGGGACTCTTCACGACCACCAGCAGCCCCTGGGCTCAGAGCCGCCTTGTCAGTGGGATGGACGAGGTCTTCCTCGCGCGTATCCGTCTCGAGGGCGCTCGTGGGCAGAACGCCGCGCGCATGTATGCCGCCATCGAGGACGCCCGCGGGCGGTCTCTGCTCGAACTGCTCGCGAACCGACCGCTCGCATCTCAGACGCGGCCTCCCGCGATGCGAGAAGGCGAGCGCCGCATTTCCGATCTTCAGCGTCGCCTGTTCCAGACAACCAACGCTACGGCGCGCACCCGCCTGCTCGATCAGATCTTCGCCGCCGAAGAGCAGCTCGCCCCGCTGACGACAGCGTTCTTCGATGGCGCGCGGCGTTCTACCGCTCGGTCTGCACCGTCGCTCACGCGGCTCCAGCGAACCCTACAGGCAGACGAGGTGTTCGTCGAGTTCGCATTGGCCAGCCCCACCTCCTACGCCGTTGTCGTCACGCGCGGCGCGGCACGCGTGCAATCGCTCCAGAGTGCGGACGCCATCCGCGCTGCTGTCGAGGCGTTTCTGAAGCCGCTACAGGCCGGTGAGATCGCGGCGGAGGAAGCACGGGCACTCGCAAAGGTCGTGTTGCCGGCAATGCCAGAACTGCGCGGGCGATCGCGGCTGCTCGTGAGCCCTGATGGAGAACTGCATCACGTCCCGTTCGACCTGCTCGTTCTGAATGAGCGTAGGCTACTGGATTCTCACGTCGTGAGCTACGTGCCGTCCGGTGAAGTGCTGGCCATGCTGCGAACCAAGGCCTCGTCTGCGCGGGGTGGCCGTCCCGTCCTCGCCGTCAGTGCGTCGTTTGGTGGACAGGCGGCGCCAGCGACCAAGGGACTCACGCGCAACATGTTCGATGTCGATCCCTCGAAGCTACGCCCACTGCCATCCGCTGACGATGAAGTGCGATCTGTCGGTACGACGCTCGGCGCGGAACCGTCCGCCGTCCTGATCGATACGGCCGCGACGGAGGACGCGCTCAAGCGCCATCCGCTCGCCGACTACCGTGTCCTTCATCTGGCTGCACATGGCCTGCCAAGCACGCGATTCCCTGCTCGAGCCGCGGTTCTCCTGCGGGCAGGCGGGAACGACGATGGCGTGTTGCAGGCCAGGGAGATTCTGCTGCTACGCCTCAATGCCGACCTGGTCACGCTCTCGGCGTGCGACACCGGCTCCGGCAGCATCCACGGACAGGACGGCCCACCCAGCCTCGTGCGCCCGTTCCTGGCCTCGGGTGCCAGGGCAGTGGTCGCGAATCTCTGGGCGGCCGACGACGCGTTCAGCCTGGCCTTGATGCGAGCCTTCTACCGAGAGCTGGCGAGTGGCGCCGACATTGCTACGGCCCTGCGCGATGCCAAGCGCGAGATGCTCGTGAAATTTGGTCCGCAGGCCGTGCCGAGACTCTGGAGTGGCGTGGTTGCCTACGGAGATGCGCGAGGCACGATCGCGACGTCGCCCAGAACAGCTACCGCAGCGGTTGGCCGGTGATGGCGATTCCCCTACTACCAGAGAACGAGCGGCGCGCGGTGCTAGACGCCGTGCTCAAGGCCGTTGAGACGAAGTCGATCGTCGAGGCTCCCGACGTCGCCGGACTCCGCGCTGCCCACGAGCGGACCATTCTGCAGTCGACCACACCGGCCGACTTCGAGGCCGCAATGAATGCGATGCTTCGCGATCTGGGCATCAGCCACGCGGGGTTCTTCCACGAGTCGTCCCCTCGCACAGCCGGCCGCGTCGCCATTGCCGCCACATTCACCAAGGCGGAGACCGCCGACGGTGAACGATGGGTATTTCAGGATGTCCATCCGGGCGGTGCCGCTCACGCTGCTGGCGCCCGGCCTGGCGACGTGCTGTTGTCGGTGCAAGGCAAGGAACTGGTCCCGCCAGAGGCCACGCCCTTCACGCTTGGCGAACGCTACGAGATCGTGATTCGCCGCCCGGATGGGAGCACGGCCTCGCCGACGCTGGCCGTTCCGCAGCCCAGAGACAAGCGACAGCCAGTGGTCGTCCCAGACCAGGTCGTGATGGCGCACACGCTGCCAGACGGGATCGGCGTACTACGCGTCAGCATGTTCCCGGGCATGCTCGGCATGGACGTCGCCCGAGACATGACCCGCGCCATCGATGAAATGCAATGCGATCGTCTCATCATCGATCTGCGGGGCAACACGGGAGGAGGGATCGGCTGCCTCCGTCTCATGAGCCTGCTCTGCAACGACCGACGGGGCGTCGGCTACAGCCTCGGACGTGACGCCATCAAGTCCGGCCGCACGAAGGAGCAACTCCCAGTCTTCGATCGCATTCCTGCATCGAAGTGGGGCGTGCTTCCGCTCTTCCTGAGGTTCGCTCGCGCGGGCCGATCGGTTGCCGTGTTCTCCGAGGCGCTCGGCACGCGGCCTCACCACGGCAGGACCGCAATCCTCGTGAACGAGCACTCGGCCAGTGCCGCGGAGATGGTTGCGGCGTTTGCTACCGAGAACCAACTCGCCACGATCGTGGGAACGAAGACAGCAGGCCGAGTCGTCGCAGGAAGCGGCCTCAAGGTGGGTCATGGCTACAGGGTCGCGCTGCCGGTTGCGGTCTATCGGACTTGGCGCGACACCAATCTCGAAGGCCAGGGAGTGACGCCTGATGTCGCGGTGCCACTCGATGCGGCAGCCCTCCGGGCCGGCGACGACACACAGCTGAGTGCTGCGAAGCGAGCACTCGTCGCCCAAGGCTGAAGCCGAGCGCACGTGCGTTGGCTACAAGCCTGGACGGTGAGGGCTTGACGCGTTAAGTCTATCTATATAGAGTTAGTGCGCGTGAAGAGGAACCGAGCACCGTCACCTCAGGCCGCCGCCGTCCTGCGGCAACTGGCATCTGCGGCCCCGGGAGCGTGGCACTACGGCTATGAACTCTGCCGGAGCACTGATTTGAAGGCAGGATCGATGTACCCCATCCTCATGCGGCTCGCCGATCGCGGCCACCTCGAAACGAAATGGGAGTCCGATCCGCCTGCAGGGCGACCGGCGCGGCACTTGTATCGGCTGACGGCGGCGGGTAGGCGAACGGTTGCCGAGCTGTCGGAAGAGCAGGTAGTCGCCTCCGGCGCGTCGGCGCGCCTCCGTGTTCACGAGCAGAAGGCATGACCTCCCACGAGCGCCACCGGCAGGATGCGGCAGTACGAGTCTTGGAGTGGATCCTCAGGATGATGCCAACTCACCGACGTGAATGGGCCGATGCGATGCGCGCGGAGCTGTCCTACATCGAAGGGCGGGCCCCGCGGTGGAACTTCGTGGCCAGTTGCACGCGGGCAGCGCTTCGCACGCGGGCGTTCGAGGGCGGGTCCAAGACACTCGCCATCGCCTTCCTGGCGAGTGGGCTGATGGTGGCCCCCTTGATGGGCCTGTCGGTCGCCTCCGACAGCATGGCTGCGCTCTGGAGGGTTGACGCGGCGGCTCTCTTCGGTGTGCTCTGGGCACTCGGCGCAACCGGCATACTCATGACGCGAGGCCTCGTCGCCTCGACGCATACACGGAATCCGCGAGCATGGCTGGTCATCGTCAGGCTCGTGGTCCTCGTCCTGGCGGCCGGCGGGTGGCTGGCGATCTCTGCGGATCAGATGCCGTGCTTCCTCGGAGAGCCCAATTGCGACTGACGACCCGCAAGGGGACGTCGGCTGTCCAGCGCTCCTGACGCTCCGACTCGAAATGCTGTCTCCGCTCGGTCATCTCGCCCGCGTCGCCGGAGTGCTCATTGGGGTCACTGCGGCGGTGTTCTGGCCATGCGCTCCTGGCCGCTACGATCCGCTCGCGCTGCCGCTCTCCTCGGTCGCACGGTGCGTCAGCTGGGCCCTCCTGCTCTTCGTACCGATCGGAGTTGTGTGGTGGTGCCGGGACACCTTCGTCGGTCGACCGGCAGGCGGTCGGCTACTGCGTGTGGCGCTTGTCATCGCAGCAACCGCGACGGGGATCGTCTTCGCAGCAAGTGCCGGAGCATTCGGTGGTGTGGTGCTGGCACTGGTGTGCGCGTCGCTCGCAGGGATCGTGGTCCGCTGGCGAGCGGCGCGATGGATCGGAACTGCGGCGGCCATGGGCAGCGGGACCAGCGCGCTCCTGTACCTCTCCGTGGTCCCGGGGCTCGTTCTGGGGCTGCAGCTCTGGCTGTTCGAACCGGCTGTGGCCGCGAATCGAGCGCGGGTGATCACGTCTGCCGGGCCGCTCATCGCCCAACTCGAGGCGTACCGCACTGAACGCGGCGAGTTCCCCGAATCGCTGCTGTCGGTCACGACAGACTATCCTCCCCGTGCGACCAGCGTGCCGCGGTTCTGGTACGAGCGCGCGGGCGCCGCCTACAACCTTGCCTTCGAGCAACCGCCCGCGGCCCTCGACATGCGTGAGTTCGTCGTCTACAACCCGGCAGGTCATGCCGTGCTGACGTCGCACGACAGCGACCTCCTGCTATTCCAGGGTGACGACCTGGAGCGTCGTCGCGGATTTCCTTCGTCGGCCGACGTGCCGAATCATCCGGGCTGGCGTGTGTTTCGCTTCGATTGATGAGGCGTCGTCGTTCTGCCATAGCAGCGGTGATGCTGGCATCAGACCAGTCGTGTCGTCTTGACGCGGGCTCTTCTGCCAGATCCACGCTGCAGATCACGCACCTCGGCGTAGCACGGCGAGCAGTCGAGAAGGTGTTCGTACGCCGGATCCTCGATCGGCCGCTCCCGCCTCGCCAGCGCGAACAGAACGTCGTGAGAGGGGCAGCCCTGTCGGGTGGGGTTCGGATTCGCGACTCGAAGCGCTTCGTCGACCAGAGCGACGAACTCGAACTCCCCAAGGTCACGGCGGTCGTGCCATCCAGCCATCGCATTGCTCCACAAGGTACAAGCCGCTGGCTGCGCCAGCTTCCTCAACCAAGGATTCGGCTGCCGGCGCCCACCACGTTGTGCCTACAAGGCTGAACGCTGACTGCACGCGGAATCTTTCAGCGAGCGCTGCAACTGCGGGACTCCCTGGGCTCTACGGTACGACGACAGCCGGAAACATCCGCCAACTGTCGCCCCGCCTCCGTACCGCCAGTTGATAGGGTCCCGGCGCAATCTGTCGAAGGTTCAGCTGAACGGTGAGAGTCGTGATGAAGTCGGCGATGGCGGCTGTGCCGGTCCCTCCACCTCTGGACTGCAGGTCTGCATCGAGGATCTGCACGTCATCGCCCTGCGCGATCCGTCAGGCCGCCCAGCCGCACTGACGCACTGGAGCTTCGAGCAGCTCGCCACCATCGCCGGCGCGCCGCCGAAGTACCTCCGAACGCTCCCTGCATCGATCGCCTCAGCGGCCATCAATCACGGGTTGCGGCGGCAGCGACGGGAACAGCACCAGCTGTTCGCCGATCAGGCCGCACCGTGGACCGTGCGCGCGATCACATCGCCTCGCTACGCACGGGTCCATCACGACGAGCTGGCCAGCCGAGTGCTCGACCTCATGGCCCTGCACCCCGCGTGGCAACTACCGCTCGGCTACAAGGACGGCGTCTGGGGCGCTGAACGGGTTCCGTCCGGTGCCTACCTGGGTGATCGCGACATGTTTCTCTTCCTGGTGGACGGGAACCGTGATCTCGATGACCCGACGGATCGCTCCCGGTCTGGCCTGTTCCGCGGGTTCATCCTCCGGAACAGCGATGTGGGAGCCGCCGCCCTCACCCTGGATGTGTTCTTGTTCCGCGTCGTCTGCGGCAACAACATCATCTGGGGATTCCAGCACGTGGCCGGCTTCAGACGCCGGCACGTGGGGACGTCGATTCAGGAGGCGTGGTCGGACTCGCTCGCGAGCGTCCGCGCCGCCCTCGACGCCGACCCGTCGGCCGATCGCACGATGATCCTGCGCGCCAGCGCCCAGGAGATCGCGCAGACCCGCGACGGGGTGATTGACGCGGTGACCTCCCGGCTCGATCTGCCGCGGAAGCACGCGTCGGAGGCGTACGGCCTCGCGGAGCAGTACGAGACGAATCCCCGGTCGGTCTGGGGCTATGTGCAGGGACTGACGCGACTCAGTCAGCACACGCCCTGGCAGGACGGCCGCTTCGCCCTCGACCGCGCCGCCAGCCGTCTCCTCGCCACGGTCCACTAACCGTGGTCTGAGCCGTGCGGATCCAGCGTCCGCACGGCCTCTTCCTCCCAATCACAACTCGTCACGGGCCGACCCAGGTC
>JAEZCY010000280.1 GCA_023429845.1 Acidobacteriota bacterium | reverse complement strand
GGGGTGGGGGGGCCGGGCCCGCCGGGGGGGGGGGGCCCCCCACGGCCGTGGCATTCCTCGGGCTGGGTGTCTTCCTCGCGACGGGCGTGCTGACCTCGGAGGACATCGCCAGGGAAGGCGACGTGCTGGCCACGTTCGTCTGGTTCGCCCTGCTGTTCGCGATGAGCACGCAGCTCAACGAGCTCGGCTTCATGTCCTACGTCGGCGAGCGGCTCGCGCTGGCGATGCACGACTGGTGGTGGGCGACGGCCGGGCTCGCGCTCGTCGTCGGATACGTCCTGCTGCACGTGCTGTTCGTCAGCCAGACGGCGCACCTGCTGGCGCTGTTCGGCGTGTTCATGGACGTCGGCGTCAGCGTCGGCGTGCCGGCGCTGCCGCTGGCACTGCTGCTGCTGTTTGCGACCAACTTCTTCTCCGCGATGACGCCACAGGCGTCGAGCGCGAACCTGCTGTTCGTCGGCAGCGGCTACCTGAAGCAGACCGACCTGTACCGCCTCGGCGCCATCACGACCGTGTTCAACGTGCTGGTGTACCTCGTCGTCGGCACGTCGTGGATCTTCCTGGTCCTGCTGTGACGCGCCGATGCGCGTCGGCTGTGCTCGGGCCGCGCCGGATCGGCTCGGATGGGATGGTGACCGGAGAATGAGGCGCCGACTCGATCACGCGGCGACGGAGCGGCGAGTCCAGCGCACGTTCGAGTGGAGGGCATCGACATGAGGAACGGAAACATCGTCATCCGCGCAGCCCTGCTGGTCGGCCTGTGCACGGGGCAGTGGGCGGCACCGACTGCAGCGGCCGAGAACGGCCGGCTGCCGCGGGTCGTCATCCTCGCCACCGGCGGCACGATCGCGGGCGTGCAGCCGAAGGAAGGCGAGCCCGGCTACAAGTCGGGATCGCTGTCGGTCGAGTCGCTGATCAAGGGTGCCCCCGGCATCGAGAAGCTCGCGCAACTCGAGGGCGAGCAGATCGCCAGTATCGGCAGCCAGGACATGAACGACGAGGTCTGGGCCGCGCTGGCGCGCCGCGCCAACGAGGTTCTCGCGCGAGACGACGTCAGCGGTGTCGTCGTCACCCACGGCACGGACACGATGGAGGAGACCGCGTTCTTCATGGGACTCGTGCTGCGCAGCGACAAGCCGCTGGTGCTCGTCGGATCGATGCGGCCGGCGACGTCGCAGAGTGCCGACGGCCCGCTGAACCTGTTCAACGCCGTGGCCGTCGCAGCCGACGGTGATGCGCGCGGGCGCGGCGTGCTCGTCGTGGCCAACGACGACATCCATTCCGGACGCGACGTCCACAAGACGCACACAACGGCCGTCCAGACCTTCGTGTCGTTGAATCGCGGTCCGATCGGCCGTGTGTACTACGGCAAGCCGCGCTACTTCAACATGCCCGCCCACCGGCACACGACGCGCAGCGAGTTTCCCGTGGCCGGGGTTACGTCATACCCGCGCGTGGACATCGTGTACGCGCACGAAGGCGTGGACGGGACGATGGTGAAGGCCGCGGTGGCGGCGGGCGCAAAGGGGATCGTGCTGGCCGGGGTCGGCGATGGCAACGCCACCAGGGCGATGATCGACGCGCTCAGCGAGGCGCGCAGGCAGGGCGTCGTCGTCGTGCGGAGCAGCCACGTCGGCTTCGGGATCGTCCGTCGCAATCTCGAGGTGGACGACGACGCGCTCGGGTTCGTGGCGGCGATGGACCTGAACCCGCAGAAGGCGCGCGTGCTGCTGCGCATGGCGCTCACGCTGTCGCCGGACGTCACGGTGATCCAGCGCGCGTTCGAGGACTACTGACGGTCAGGTCGGCAGCCCGTATGGCGCGCGCTCCGGCCGCGACAGCATCGCGTTGGCCTCGTCGTCGTTGACGAAGCGCTCGCGCACCGGATCCCATTGCAGCCGGCGCGGCAGCTTCATCGCGATGTGGTGCAGCAGGCAGGCGCTGCAGGAGCGATGGGCGACTTCGACCGGGGCAATCGGCTGCTGCCGCGTGCGGATGCACTCGAGCCAGTTGCCATGGTGGTTCGTGCTGACGTACAGGTGCACGCCATCGGGACCAATCTCCGATTCGAGAATGCGCGGGTCGCTCGCGGCGAGCGCCTGTGCGTCCTTCAGCCTTGCCGTCGGGTCGCTCGAGGTCACCGCCTCGTTGCCACGCGACACGAAGATCCAGCCGTCGGTCCCCTCGAAGCGAATGCCGTTCGGGAAATCGCCACTGACGATCATGTGCACGCCGCTGGCGTACATCGCCTCGGTGCGGAAGGGACCGTGCACGTTCCACAGGCCGCTCCTGGGGAACGTCGCCGTGCCCCACACCTCGGTCGGGCCCGTGTGCTCGGTGTCCATGCCCCAGTGTGCCGTGTCCAGGTGGTGGGCGCCCCAGCCCGTGATCATACCGGCGCCGAACTGCTCGCAGCGGAGCCAGCCGGGCCGGTCGTATCCGACCTGTGGATGTACCCGCTTCTCCGTGTAGTACACCTTCGGCGTCGAACCGAGCCACATGTCGTAGTTCAGCGACGACGGCACCGGCATCTCCGGCTCCTCATCGCCAGCCGGATCGCCAGGCAGCCCGACCTGCACGGTCTTCAGCATGCCGATGCGGCCGTTGCGCACGAGCTCGGCAGCGCGGCGGAACTGGATACCCGAGCGCTGCTGGCTGCCGATCTGGAAGATCACGCCGGACTTGTGCACCTCGTTGCTGAGGGCGCGTCCTTCGGCGATCGTCAGCGACGCGGGCTTCTGCATGTAGATGTGCTTGCCGGCGCGTGCCGCCGCGATGCCGATGATCGCGTGCCAGTGATCGGGGGTGCTGATGATCACGGCGTCGATGTCGGGGTTGGCGAGCAGTTCCCGGTAGTCGGCATAACCGCGCACGCCGTCGTACGGGGCTCCGGTCGTCTTCGCGTACTGACCGTTGACGAGCGTCTTTGCCTCCTCGACGCGGCGGGCATCGACGTCGCAGGCGGCGACGATGCGGGCCTGGGCGTGGCGCCACACGCCGGGCATGTCGTGCACGCGCGAGATGCGGCCGACGCCGATCGCGCCGATGGTGATCTGGTTGCTCGGGGCGTTCGGGCCGAGCACACGCGCCGGGACGATGCTGGGCGCCGTCCCGGCGGTGACGGCCGGGGCTCCCACGCTCGGCTGCGCACCGGTGGCCTGGGCGGCCAGGACCGTTCGTGTGTGGAGGGCTTCGGCGCCCAGGGCCGCGGTGGCCGCGGCCGTGGCGCGTTGGAGGAACGTGCGGCGGGACGATCCGGTGCGTGACAAGGTCATGGGCGTCAGCTGTTCATCAGGGGGAACCGGGCGCGCTCCTGCGCCTCGAGCACGAGTTGCATCGCGAGGAAGCAATGCGCCTGAGACATCGCCGTCTCGGTGCGGTCGAGCACGTCGCTGACGACCTGCCGGCCGTAGGGCAGTTCCACGTTCGCGGTGTCGATCCAGGTCGTCTGCTTGTTGTCCGACAGGAACAGATGGCTGGAGCCCGGTCGCCCGGCGATGTCCACGTTCTTGCGGATCTCGATGAAGCCGTCGCTGCCGAGAATCGTGAGCCGCCCGTCGCCCCAGGTCGGGAGCCCGTCGGGCGTGAACCAGTCCACGCGGATGTACCCGGTGCCGCCGTCGCCGCGCACCAGCATGTCGCCGAAGTCCTGGAACTTCGGGTGCTGCGGCGTGTGTACGTTGCCGGCCTGCGCCGCGACCACCTCCGCCTTGGCCGACCCGGTGAAGAACAGGAACTGGTCGGCCTGGTGCGATGCGATGTCCACGAGGATGCCGCCGTAGCGCGCCGCGTCGAAGAACCACTCGGGACGGTTCTTGAAGCCGGCGCGGTGGGGCCCGAGGCCGATCGTCTGGACCACGTCCCCAATCGCGCCGGCCTTGACCAGTTCGCCAGCCTTCACGGTGGCGCGGTTCTCGAACCGCTCGCTGTACACGATCGAGTAGATCCGCTTCGTCTCGGCCTGCACCGTGCGCACCTCTGCGAGCTGCGCCAGCGACGTGATGCCCGGCTTGTCGGCGATGAAGTCCTTGCCCGCCTTCATGACCCGCATGCCCAGGGGCGCGCGCTGGTCCGGAATGGACGCACTGAGGACCACCTTCACCGAACGGTCGTCGAGCACCTCGGCCTCGCTGCGCGCGAGCCTCGCCGTGGGAAAGCGCTCCTGGAACTGCTTCACCAGTTCCGGCTCCTTCGCGTACACCCACGCGATCTCGCCGCCGCCACGCAGCACCGCGTCGGTCATCCCGGTGATGTGACCGTGATTGAGGCCGATGGCGGCGAACTTCAGCCGCGGCGGACCCTCCCAGCGCGGTTGCGCCGCCTGCCGCTCGACGGTGGCCGCACCGGACATCTGCACCTGGGCAGCGGCGGCAGAGACGCCGGTCATCGACAGGGCGGCGACGGACCCGGACATCCCGCGCACGAAGGCGCGGCGATTCACGGGCAGGACTGGTCCCGGCACAGGCGCCGGGACAGGGTGCTCGGACATGCGGTGTACTCCAGCGGGGAACGTGTGGACGGAATCATATAACGCAGGTAACCGGCTGGGCGTGCTCCCCGAGCGCGCCGTGGCAGAGGGAC
>JAEZCY010000350.1 GCA_023429845.1 Acidobacteriota bacterium | reverse complement strand
CGCATGAACCACTGCACCAGGTGCCCACCGACGCGGTCGTCCGGCCGGCGCGGCGCGAACGGGCCGAGGTTGCGTCGGCGCGGGCGGGTACGCCGGGTTCCGGATCACCCACGGCGTCAGCGCCCGTACGAGCACCGGCACGGGCGGCGGACGACACGACCCCAGCCGTGCTCGACGCAATCCGGCGTTATGCCGTCGCGTACAGCCGCATGGATGCCACGGCGACACGCGAGGTGTGGCGCGGCATCGACCGGCAGCACCTCGTGGCCGTGTTCAGCGGCCTGCGGGAGCAGCGGCTGACGCTGCGCGACTGCGTGGTGCATTCGGCAGACGACGCTGCCACCGCGACCTGTCGGGGCACTTTGCGCTACCGCCCGCGTGTGGGCGAGCACTCGACCCGCATGCGCACCGGCAACTGGCGGTTCCTGATGCAGCGGGCCGCGAACGGCTGGATGATCGAAAGCATCCTCGCTCCCTGAACGTTCCACCCTGCCGATTGCGGCGGGCCCGGAAAGCCCGCCTTACCCGATCAACGCCTGTTCGCTGAGCAGACAGACGGACCAGTTCACGAACTGCCTCGAGGGGGGAGGACGGCGCGGCAGCCAACGCCCACACGCAAGCGGTGAAGGTGCGTGACTTGCAAGCGATGCCTTGGGGCGCGTGTTGCGTCCGGGAGGCATCTCATGGGCACGGGTCCGCGCGCTGAAGAGTCGGGCTTCAGCTGGCCGCCATCTACCAGCGACCTCGCCGCGATCGACGTCATGGAGTTCACCAGCGCCGCGACGTCGGGTGAAAGTGGCTCCAGCAGCACCCGCAGTGCTGCAACCGGACGCGTCAGCACGAGCGCAGGCGTTCACGAAGCGACTCCGCGACCGCGCAGGCGCATGCCGCGCGCGCGGTCCCGCATGCGCGCATGGGCGGCTGCCGCACCCCGTCGTCCACGCGCACACCACCTGCTGCTGCTCGGGCTCGGCATGCTCGTGGGCATCGCCGTGCCAGATCTTGGGGGACAGTGGTCGTTCGCGACTCGCGACACGGACGTAGCGCTTGCAAGCAGCGCGTCGTCTCCGGAAGCCGCACGCCTGCTGGCGATGCGTGCCACGCTCCGCGGCGAGGCGCCGGCGTCCCTGCAGGTGGCACCCGGCGGCGAGGTGACGTCGCCAGGGACGCAGGCCTTGGCGGCCGCGGCCGGCAGCGACGAGCCCGGGCCTGCCGACGGGCGCTCATCGGCGGCGTCCTCGGATCAGACGACGAACGCCTGGACCGCATCGTCCTCGGTCAGCGCCACCAGCCACGAGATCGCCGATGACGCGACCGACGATGTGGAAGCGCGAGAGGCGACGCCGCCCCTGGCGCCCGCAGCGAGCAGTCCGAACGGCGGCAGCGCCGTGGCGACGCGACATCCGGTCCGGTCGGACCCGCACACGGCGCCCGTGCACGGCGTGATGCGGTCCTTCGAAACGGCGTGGACGCGGATGGACACCGCCGCCACCCTCGCGGTATGGCCCACGGCGAAGGTGGACGTGCTGACGCGAGCGTTCACGAACATGCGTGAACAGCGATTGCGCCTGGCGCCGTGCCGTGTCGCTCGCACCGGAACCCGCGCGACCGCCACCTGCGAGGGCACGCTGCGGTACCGCCCTCGCGTCGGCGACCACTCGACGCGCGTGCGGCGCGACCGCTGGGACTTCGACCTGGAACAGACCGGGCGCGGGGTCTGGCAGATCCGCCGCGTGAAGGCTCACTGAAGCGCGCCGTCCGCGATCACGTGGGCGGTTGTTCGTCGAGGACGCGCTCCAGGCCGCGCGCCTTCAACGACGCGCGGATGGCGCTGACAGGGATGCCCTCGTTGTACGACGGCTTCTGCAGCGGGTCGAAGTTCGGATCGCCGGTGTGGTGCAGGGCCACGAGCCTCCAGTCCTGGTCGAAGCACGGCGACCCGGACGAGCCGCCGAGCGTGTTGGTGCGGTACCGCACGCGCGTGCCGTTGCCGTTGAGCCCGATGAGCCCGGTCGTGTCGAGTGCGAACACGAGCGGCGCCCCGTCCGGATGCTGGACGATGAAGATCGGCGTCTCGGGCTCGAACTCCGCGGCGCCCCTGGGCACCTGGATCCACCCGCGCGGCTCGGCGTCGCGCTCCGCCTTCTCGCCCTCCCCCTTCACGGGTTCCTTCCCCACCGCCCGAAGCAGACGGAGCAGCGCGTAGTCGAGGTGCGACGGGTCCGGTTGGGCCGCGCCGGGATCGACGAGGCGGTCCACGGGACTGATCGGGCTGCTGTCGATCAACCAAGCGGCTGCCAGGCCGACACCCACGCCCTTGTTCAGGTATCCCGCGACCTTCTTGAAGTCGAACTGGCACTCGACATCCGTGGGCAGAGCTGTGCGTCCCTTCAGCGTTGCCTCGCCCTTCTCGCCGAGGATCACGGCCTCGACCACGTGATGGTTGGTGAGCACGACGTCGGGCCCCACGAGGAATCCCGTGCCGAACATCTCGCCCTTGTTGCTCCGGACCACCACGCGGCAGACCTGGAGTTCTATCGCGGCCATCCTCTCGCGCCACTCGGCGATGTCGTGGAACCGGTTGGTCTCCTTGATGATGCGTTCGAGCTCGCGCTCACGAGGCACCTGCGACGTCGGCAGCTGGATCGACTCGGCCAGAGCCAGCAGCTGCGGATTGCGTGGCCGGCTCCTGCGGGCGGCACTCACCAGGTCGCCCGTCCATCCTTCGGCTTCGCTTGCCTGCACCAGGTAGAACGCCTGGTCGGTCAACGACCCCGGCGCGACGATCGCGGCGAGCGTCTTGTCGAGACGGAACTTCAGCATCATCGCCAGCGCCGCCTCGTTCTGGAATGCAGCGACGAGCGCGTCCACGAGGGCTTCGTACTGGGTGCCGTTCAATGTGGTCATGAGGTGGCAGAGGTGATGCGCCGGTGCGTCACGACGGACGGCTGGCCGGCGATGGGAGGGCGATGCCGCGACGTCGGAGGTCGGCAAGCAAGTGCGTGATGGCCGTGCCTTCGCGCAGCCGACGGCCGGGCAGACTTGCGATGAGTCCGCGCGCTCTCGCCACGTGCATCGCCATCACGTCGAGCCGTGCGTCGAACACGGGGCTGCCGGACCCACCGGCGTCGCCGTCCACCTCGTACTGCAGCCGCATGCCGGTCATGTCGCGCTCGCGCATGCCTGACGGTGACGTCGAGAACACGAGCACGTGCCGGGCGTCGTAGCGCAGCACCGACACCGCAGTCGCTCTGGCGCGGTCGGCCGACGCGGCCAACGGCATCCACCCACGGCGGCCGGCATCGGCCCCGGGCTCGAGGCCGACGGGCTGTGCCAGACGCAGTACCAGGTACCCGAGGTCGGCGCTGCCCTGGGCGACGAGCCACTCGGTGGCCAGGTGCACCTCGCGACCCGGCATCGTCACTTCGGTGTCGCTCACGGCCGCGTCGAACGTCACCCGCGGAGGCGCGTCGCTGGCGTGCTGGCCGACGGCATCTCCGAGCAGCGTGGACGACGTCAGGACCAGGTCCGGGCCGACAAGAAAGCCCGTGACCGACGCCGCGCGGTCCCCCTCCGTCCAGACGCGGCACACCTGCGCCTCGAGCCGCGTGAGCGCGTCGCGCACTTCGTGCTGACGCGCATCCGGCAACACCGATTTCTGCACCTCCTTCAGGTCCCCGAATCCGCGTGGCAGCAGGCCGGCCATCTCGGCAACGGCCCACAGCTGGCCGTTGGACGGGGCCGAGCGTCGTGCGGCGAGCACGAGGGGGCCCACGAGGCCCTCGCTGGCGGCGCGCCCCCCCACGAATGCGGCAAG
>JAEZCY010000222.1 GCA_023429845.1 Acidobacteriota bacterium | reverse complement strand
GGCGGGAGCCGGTCGAGCGACGCTCTTCGACGCCCGCGATCTGTCGTGAGGCGCTCGCGCGCGTCGGGCAGGCGACGCCTACGGATCCGCCCCGGCGAGGGATCCCGTCGCACAGTCCATGGTCCGGCGCGCCCGCGAGGAGTTGCCGACGCGCCGATGCGACACTACGGTGGTGATGCGGCGTTTTCGGGAGTGGCTTGGAGCGCAACCGCGAGCCATCAGGCTCGTGGTGCTTGCCGGTGTGGTCGTCGGCACGCTGCTGATGGCGTGGGGCGCCAAGCAGAGTTGGGCCGTGCACAAGCTGACGCGCGGCGTCGGCGACACGTGGTTCCACACGGCCGATGGCCAACGCTGGTTCCGACTCGACGAGCAGCGGCAGGACGTGCCGCTCGCGGCGATCACACCGCACCTGCAGCACGCCTTCATCGCCGTGGAGGACCATCGCTTCTATCTCCATCCCGGCGTCGACCCGATCGGGCTCGGCCGGGCAATCCTCCGCAATGTGTTCGGCGGCCGATCGGAAGGCGCGAGCACCCTCACGCAGCAGTTGGCTCGCACGCTGTTCCTGTCCAACCGCAAGAGCTATGTCCGCAAGGCGCGGGAAGCGGTGCTGGCGTTGCAGCTGGAACTGCAGCTGAGCAAGGACCAGATCCTCGAGCTCTACCTGAATCGCATCTACCTGAGCGGCGGTGTCTACGGCGTGGAACCGATGTCCCGGCGCGTCTTCGGCAAGCCCGCGAAGGCACTGTCGCTCGCCGAGAGTGCCTTCATCGCCGGGCTCGCGAAGGCGCCGGCGGCGCTTTCCCCCTGGTCCAACTTCAGTGCGGCGCGCGAGCGCAGCCACGTCGTGCTGGCGCGCATGCGTGACGCGGGCTTCATCACTGCGGACCAGGAGCGCGGGGCGCGAGTCGCCCGCCTCCGTGTGAGGCCGTACCGCGCCATGAGCTCTGCGCCCGATGCGTACGCGCGCGCCTATGTGCGGCAGTTGTTCCGCGACACCCTCGGCGGCGACCACCCGCCGGAGTGGCGCGTGGACACCACGATCGACTCCCGGCTGCAGGAAGCTGCCGATCGCGTCGTGCGCGAAGGTCTCGCACGCTTCGGCAAGGGCGAACTGCAGGCTGCGCTGGTCGCGATGGACCCCGAGACGGGAGACGTCCTCGCGCTGACCGGTGGCCGCGACCCGTCCCGGTATCCCTTCAACCGCGCCAGCCGTGGCCGACGTCAGCCGGGCTCCGCGTTCAAGCCATTCGTCTTCGCGGCGGCGCTGGCCGACGGCTTCTCTCCCGTCAGTGTGCTCGAGGGACTCGACGCCATCGCGCCGCAGGGCCCGGACGAGTGGGCGCCCCAGAACGCCTCCGGACGGGTGGCGCCGTCGCTGACGCTCCGGGCCGCGCTCCTGGAGTCCGACAACCGTGCCGCCACGCTACTGCAGCAGCGGGTGGGCACGCGTCGTGTGATGCGCGTCGCCGGTGACGCGGGTCTTCGCGATCTGCCCAACGTGCCGTCGCTGGCGCTGGGCACGGGACTCGTGACCCCGCTGGAGCTGACGACGGCATTCGCGATGTTTCCCAACGGCGGTCGCGCCGTTCGCCAGCGCGGCCTCGTGCGCATCCTCGATGCCGACGGCAGCGTCGCCTTTTCGAACCCGGTGCACCGTGAGAACGTGCTCGCGCCGGAGGTCGCGTTCCAGATGGTGACCATGCTGCAGGACGTGGTGCAGCGAGGCACGGGGTCGGCCGCACGACGCATGGGCGTCCGCTTTCCAGTCGGCGGCAAGACAGGGACGACCGACGACTTCAAGGACGCGTGGTTCGTCGGCTTCTCCTCGTCGCTCGTGGTGGGCGTCTGGGTCGGCTTCGACCAACCGGCCTCCATCGGCCGCGAAGCGTACGGGTCGCGGTACGCGTTGCCCATCTGGTCCGATTTCATGCGCCGCGCCGCTCGGGTTCGCCCGCCGGGCGCATTCGAGCGCCCTGCAGGACTGCGGGAAGAGACGCTGTGCCGGCTCTCGTACCTGCGACCCGTGCAGGGCTGCCCCGTGTATGTGGAGTACCTCAAGCGCGGGGACCAGGGGCCCGACCGACTCTGCCAGATGCACAAAGGCAACCTGCGCCAACGCGTGGCCCGGACGCTCGAGGGCTGGACAGCCGATCTGGCGCGACGCATTCGGGGATTGTTTCGCTGAGAACCCTAGTGCTGTCGAGTTGCTCGCAGCATCGCGCGGGCGCGCCGACAACCCTTCATTACACATAGGCAGCGTGTCGCGGTTCGCGACAGGTGCCCAACGGCAGTGAGGCGCCGCGTTCTCGCGTCTGGCCTCTGCGCGTGCCCTCGAGCGCGGATTGTCGACGTGTCTCTCGTGGCACGGTTCTTTCTTTGAATCGAGGCAGAGACAGAACGGTTCCGGTCACGATCGTGTGCCCGGACGAACACGAGCACAGGAGAGGCAGCGAATGGCGACGCACAGAGCAGTTCCAGGAGCGAACCTGCCCGAGTCGGGCACGGGCGCCGGTCGCAAGAACCGCGTCGGCGAAGCGGGACAGGGGCGCGGTACGGGGCTCGGCAACAACCTCCCCGATCAGCCGGCGATGCCCGGCGAGAGCGGTGAGACGCTGCCGGGGGCGAGTGGACTCGGCAGCGGTTTCGGCAGCGGCGCGGACGCGTTCGGTACGACGTCGGGCGGCAACTCCGGGTCCGACGCATCGAGTGCGAATGCCGGCAGCGACGAGCGGCAGTACCCGCGGGCAGTGGGTGTGGTCGATCGGATGAAGCAGCAGGCCTCGACGCGCGTGAACGAGCAGAAGGAGCGCGCGGCCGAAGGGCTCGGATCGCTGGCGTCGGCCATCAGGCAGGCCGGCGAGCACCTGCGGTCGGAGAACCAGATGCTGGCCGGCTACGCCGACAAGGCCGTCGACCAGATCCAGCACTTCGCCGATCGCGTTCGCGACAAGGAACCCGAAGAGATGATGCGCGACCTCGAGCAGTTCGCGCGCCGCAACCCGACGGCGTTTGTCGGCGGGGCGTTCCTGCTGGGTATCGGGCTGGCGCGGTTCCTCAAGAGCTCGGGTACGACAAGCGAGATGCACACGCGCGATTACCGCGACCGCGACTTCGCTGGCGGCACCCGTGCCTTCGTGCCCGACAGCGGCCTCGGCGGCACTGCCGGTTACGGCGCTACCGGTGACCTGGCGCGGGGCGATGACCTCTCGCGTCCGTCTGGCCTGACGACCGACCCGTCGCCCGGGATCACGAGCTGACGCGTCTGTTGCAAGGAGAGAACGACATGGATGCTCCACGCAATGAGAGGTCGCTCGGAGAACTCTTCTCCGAGCTGTCGCAGAAGACCTCGCTCCTGATCCGTCAGGAAGTGCAACTGGCACGGACGGAGCTGTCACAGAAAGCGGCGCAGGCCGGCCGCGGCGGCGCGATGCTGGGGGCCGGCGGGGTCATCGTGAACGCGGCGCTGCTCACGTTTGTCGCCACGCTCGTGCTGCTGCTCGTACAGCTGGGGCTCGATGCGTGGGCGGCTGCCGGCCTCACCGCCGTACTGCTCGCCGGGCTCGGTTATGCGCTCGTGCGCAGCGGGGTCCAGAAGATGAAGCAGCCGATGGCACCAGTCGAAACCGTGGATTCGCTCAAGGAGACGGCACAGTGGCTGAAGAACGAGACCAGGTGACGCCGCCCGTATCGCCGATTGCCGCAGACCTGCCCGTGGCGACACCGGGCACCACAACGGAGCTCGACGACGTGAATGCGACGCGGGCCGCGGTGGCGGCGGGCGTGGGCACGGGTCCGTCGGTGAACCGCATCGGCGCCGGCACGGGCGCGCCGGGGAGCACGGCGGCCGCCGCGTCCCCGACCAGCGACGACCCCGAGGTCATCAAGCAGCAGATCGAGCGGACGCGCGAAGACATGAGCGACACGCTCAACGAACTGCAGCAGCGCCTCAGTCCGCAACACCTCGCGGAGCAGGCCAAGGCCTCGGTTCGTGAGGCCACCGTCGGACGCGTGCAGCACTTCATGGGCTCGGCTGGCGACACCGCCACCGAGGTCGCCGGCCGCGCGCAGGTGGCTGCCGGCACGGCCGTCGAACAGGTGCGCGAGCACCCTCTCCCCGTGGCCCTGGCGGGCGCGGGCGCCGGACTGGTGTGGTGGCTGATGCGCCGCTCGTCCAGCCGGCAGACCTGGAGCAACGACGACATGTACGACTGGGATGATGCAAACGTCACTTACGACCGCGACTACGCGTCACTCGAAGTTCGCAACGACGACGACTGGCGCACCGGCCGTTCGACCTGGAACGAAGGCCGGCGCGGCGGCTGGATGCGGATGCTCCGCGACAACCCCGTCCCCGCGTCGCTCGCCGCGGCGAGTATCGGTTACATCCTCTGGAACCGGGGCTTGCCGGGTGTCGGCTACGATGCCGACGCGCGTCGCTCCGCGTTCGCGTACGGCGACGACGATCTGGATCGCGGCTTCGACGACGCCACGTCATCATCGGTGACCGCAAGGGTCAGCGACACGGCCCGCGACGTGTCCCGCCAGGCGCGCCAGAAGGCGCATGCCATCGGCGAGCAGGTGAGTGACTCGGTGCGCTCGGCGCAGGAACGCGCCAACACGATGTCGCGTCGTGTCCGCACGGCGAGCTCGCGGACGACATCGCAACTCGATCAATGGATGCACGACAACCCGCTGGCCGTGGGTGTGGCCGCGCTTGCGGCCGGAGCGGTCGTCGGCCTCAGCGCACCCCGGACCCACGCCGAGGACCAGGTGATGGGCGCGTCGCGCGACGCGCTCATCGACAAGGCCAACGACCAGGCGCACCACATCAAGGAACAGGTGCGCGAGAAGGTGCAGTCGGTGGCCAGCCTGGCGGGAATGGGGGACGCCGACCGCAACAAGGCCGGGTCCGAAGACACCGGGCGCGTGTCGGGAACGTCTTCGACCGACTCGCCAGTCGGGTGAGCATGCGGCCCCCGCGGCACGGCGGGGGCCGTTCTCTCTCGTCAGGCAAGCATCGCCTGACCTATCGCATCGCCGTCCGGCGAGGTGATGATCAGCGGCAGGCGTCGTCGGTCGTCGAGCACGAGCACGAGGTCGGTGCGGTGCTCGGAATACCAGTGGAACAGATCGGCGACGCGAGCCCGAAGCGTCACGCGCGTCAGGAACGGCCCGCCGCCCGGCGGGTCGGGTTGCCCCGGCGCCAGCGCAACGACTTGAATGGTGTATCCCACGGCGACCGGCGCGACGCCATCGGGGACCTCGACCGTGCCGAGGCCCTCCATCGTCGCGAGCAGGTCGTCGTTCGGCGTGTGACTGGGCACGTGGGTGGCTCCGGTTGCGACCAGGGGCAGGGCCCTCGTAGTGTACGGCAGAAGCGGCCCCGCTGCCGGTTGGCTCGCACACTCACTCCATCGCCAGCCGCCGCACTGTCTCTTCGGCCTGCCAGACATGTCGGCGGGCGTGCACGGCGATGATGGCGAAGGCTGCGTACAGGTCGTAGCGTGCGCGCTCGAAGAACGGCGACGCGATGGAGAGCCTGTCGAGTGCGAGACCGCGGGCCTGCAGGAGACTCGCGCGGACCTCGTCATGCGCCGCGCGGAGCGCTGCGATGTCCTCGTCGGGCGTGCGGGCCGTCGCCGGCGTGAACGCGGCGCCGGTCTTCGACTTCATGCGGTAGGGTGGCTCCAGCATCCACATCAGCAATCGCGGGACGAGGCCGGCGCGGTACGGACCGCTACCGACCCGTTGATCCAGTCGGCCCTGCTCGATTGCCGCCCTCATTCGCGGCAGCATCGCCCGCGCCGACAGTTCGAGGTGCTGGACGCACTCGGAAGGCGACCAGCCGCCGAGCGCCGGGCGTGCCTGCCATTGCGCTGCACTGCACCGACGCGCCAGTGCTTCGGCTCGGGCATCCACCGCATCGAGTTCGTCGCGAATCCGTTCCAATTGGGCGAGGCCTGTCGTCATGAGTCCGCGGGCTCGAATACCATCGGCCGAAAGGCCAACGGCGCGTGAAAGGTCGGGCCGTCAGGCACCGACCAGGCGGCGTAGATGGCGCCCTCGTCCGGCGTTGCCGGGCCAGCGGGGCGCTTGATCCGGAAGGCGTTGAAGTGCCACACGTCGCCGTCCTTCACGGGCAGGCACGCGGCAACCCGCGGCGAGAGCGTCGCGAAGTCGTCGAAGGGCATGTGCGCGATGGCGCACCAGTCATCACCGCCGTCCCACCGATGCACGACGGTGCGCAGGTGCGCGAAGTTCCATTCGAGGTGCATGCGACGCTCGGGCGACAGCCGCTCGATGTGCAGATCGCAGACGACGTTGGCCGGCGAGATCTCGAGTTCCGCGTAATCTTCGCCCGAGCACGTCGGGTCGAGGAACACCTCGACCACTTCCTGTTCCCAGAGCGGGGCGTCGCGCCGGGTCAGGGTTCCCCAGGGCGAGCGGTCCTGCGCGTCGAAGCGGACGCACAGCCCGTCGGGCATCCACAACGCGCGGAACGTCGTGGCGAACCCTTCGGGTCCCCAGGTCACGGCCATGGCGTCGTCCCACCCCTGGCCGGCCAGCAGCGCCGCCGCCGCATGCCGTGCTGGACGCGTCCTGTACACGGCGGGTTGCAAGGCCGCCTCTGGACCGCAGTACATCTCGATCATCGCGCCCCAGCCTCCGTTCAGAGCAGCGAAGCCGCCAGTTGCGAGTAGACGTCGAGCAGGCGCGTCTGCGCGTTGACGGGTTCACCGCCTGGAGGAGGATCGACGGTCACATACGAGCCGTCGGCTTGCAGCAGCCGCGCGCGCTCCGTGTCGGCGAGCAGCGTCTCGAGCACCACCTCGCGCAGGTGCGTGCGGAGATCGTGTTGGTGGACCGGCGACAGTACCTCGACCCGGCGGTCGAGGTTGCGTTCCATCAGGTCGGCGCTGCCGATGTAGACCTCGGCGTCGCCGCCGTTCTCGAACGAGTAGATGCGAGAGTGCTCGAGGAAGCGGCCGACGATGGAGCGCACCGAGATGTTCTCGGAGATGCCGGGGATGCCGGGCCGCAGGCAGCAGACGCCGCGGACGATGAGGTCCACGCGCACGCCGCACTGGCTCGCGCGGTACAGGTTGCGGATCATCCCCGGGTCGGCCAGTGCATTCACCTTGAAGACGATCCGGGCCGGGCGCCCCGCCTGCTGGTGCTCGCATTCGCGGTCGATCAGCGCCTTGAGCTGCGTGCGCAGCGACACCGGCGCCACGAGCAGCTGATCGTAGCTCCGGCGACTCGAGTAGCCCGTGAGTGAATTGAACACGTCGGCGATGTCGTCCACGATGGCGGCATCCGACGTGAAGAGGCCTATGTCGGTGTAGACCTGCGCGGTCGCCCGATTGTAGTTGCCCGTGCCGACGTGCCCGTACCGGCGTATGCCGTCCTGTTCCTTGCGCACCACCAGGCACAGCTTGGCGTGTGTCTTCAGGTTCACGACGCCGTAGACGACGTGAATGCCGGCTGCCTCCATCCTGGTCGCCCACTCGATGTTGTTGCGCTCGTCGAAGCGGGCTTTCAGCTCCACCAGCACGGCCACCTGCTTGCCCTGCTCGGCGGCGCCGATCAGCAGGTCCACCAGCGGCGAGTTCTGCCCGATCCGGTACAGCGTCATCTTGATCGCGACCACCTGCGGGTCGTCCACCGCGGCCTTGATGAACGCCTCTACCGACGAGAACGAATCGAACGGGTGGTGGACGAGCACGTCCTCTTCTCGCAGGTCGTCGAAGATCTCGGTATACCCGGACCAGATGGTGCGGGGCGAGAAGGGCGGGTCCTTCAGGTGTGGCAGATGCAGTTTGGTGAGCTGGTGCCAGTCGTCGTAGTCCATCCGCTCGCGCGTGCGCGAGACGATGTCCTCGTCGATCTCGAAGTTCTCGACGAGGATGTTGAGCACGCGCCGCGGCATCGCGTCGTCTACTTCCAGCAGGCAGAGCGCGCCGTAGCGCAACTGCTTGAGGCTGCGGTCCACCGTCTCGAGCAGATCGTCGGCCTCGTCCTCCTGGATGACCATGTCCGTGTCGCGGATGATCCGGAACAAGTGCGCCGACTGCATGTCCGTGCCCGGGAACAACTGCTGCAGATTGGCGCGCACGACATCCTCGAGGAACGCGAAGGTGACGCCCGGATGCTCGCACTTGTCGGCCGGGATCGGCACGAAGCGGTCGAGGCCCGACGGGATCTTCACGCGTGCGAACTTCGTGCGCCCGCTGTGCTTCACGACGACGGCGAAGTTCCGGCTCAGATTCGAGATGTACGGAAAGGGATGGCCGGGGTCGAACGCGAGCGGCGTGAGCACCGGCAGGATCTCGCTCCTGAAGTACGCGGCGAGGTGCGCCTGCACGTCGGGGCTGTACTGGTCCGCTTCGAGGAAGCGCACGCCCTCCTCGGCCAGCGCCGGACGGAGTTGCTCGCGCCAGCACTGCGTCAGGTCGTCCATCATCCGGTAGGCCCGGGCGCGGGTGGCCAGCAACTGCTGCTCGGTGTTGAGGCCGTCAGGGCTCACGTCTTCGATGCCGGCCCGGTACTTCTTGAGGAGGGTCGCCACCCGCACCATGAAGAATTCGTCGAGATTCGTGGCGACGATGGCCAGGAACTTGACGCGCTCGAGCAGCGGATGCGCCGTGCCGAGTGCCTGGTCGAGCACTCGCTGGTTGAACTCGAGCCAGCTGAGTTCGCGATTGATGTAGAGCGCAGGGTGATCGAGCACGGCCGGATCGCACTGCGACCAATCCGTGCGGATGACCGGCATCCGCACGCGTCGTCTGGCACCGCGGCTGCGTGCGGAACGAGTCGTGTTGGGTGATGTGGCGTTCATGCGCTCGATTCCGGGCCCGGTCGGCCGATGATAGCAAAGGGAGATGACGCCTCCCCGAGATCGAACCGATGCAGATCACGCTGCTTCCACCGCTGCTGCCCACCGAGGGCGCCGTCCCTGTCCGTACTGGAGGCGGCACGTTCACGCCGGGGATGAGGATCGTTGCGACGGTGCTCGTGGCGCGCGCCGGATCGGGGACGCTGTTGTCACTGCACGGCCGCGAGGTGCAGACGCGGTCGCCACTGCCGCACCCGCCGGGCACGACGTTACAGCTCGAGGTGGTTGCCGGCGGTTCGCAGCCGCTACTCCGCCTCGTCGGCGCCGAGACGACGGCGACGCTCGGCCAGCCGCCTCGTCCGCTGGATGCGGCCCTGCCGATCTCGCCCACGACGTACGGACTGGCGGCAGCGGTGTTCGCGGCCCGTGGCGGCGCCGACCTGCGTGCGGCCACGTCGGCGATGGCCCAATGGATTCCGCAGCTGATCGCCCGCGGGCTCCTCGGCACGCAGGAGGGCGAGGCGCTGCAGCGGATGCTCGATCCGATTCGCGTCCCCCTGCCCCCGCTCGGTACGCCGGAGGCCGCGCGGGCCAGCGAGGCCCTCGCGCGTGCACTCGCGTCCCGACTCGCTGAGGGAGGCGTGCTGCTCGAGCGCCATCTCGCCGGGGTGGTGCGGCACGCGAGCGCCGGCGCCGAGCAACTGGCCGCGCGTAACCTGCGGGCGCGCCTGTCCGTGCTGGCTGACGCGCTCAGCGACGTCCCACATGGTCTGGAGCCCGCGCAGGAGGCGGTCGGACGCCTCCAGGAGGCTTTGCTCGCCGAGCAGGCTCGCGCCGCGGCTCACCTCGCGCGCGACGGCGTGCTGGACCTGCGCGTGCCGCTTCAAGGCGCCGACACCCCGGAGACGTCGCTGCGGATGCGGGTGGAGAAGGACGCCCCCGATGACGATGCCGAGCCCGATGCAACGCCGTGGCGTCGGGTCGTCCTCAATCTGGCGTGTGAAGGGCTTGGGCACGTCCATGTGCGGCTCGCGCTGGCTGGCGACCAGCTGCGCGCCGAGTTCGCGGTGGAGGAGGGCAGTGCCGCCGACCGCATCGACGCGGGCCTCATCGACCTCACGCAGGCGCTGGAGGCGGCCGGGTTCAGCCATGTGCTGTCGCGCGTCGTCGTCGACCCGGTGCGCGCGCGCGCCCCGGACGACATGCCGGAGCTGCCGGACCAGCACTCGATCGTGGACGCGCAGGCATGAGCGACGGTGCACTGCCGCCTCGTCGTCGTGCGGCCGCGCTCCGCTATGTGGCGGGCGAGACGCCGGCGCCGGCTGTCGTGGCGACCGGCGAAGGGGAACTGGCCGAGCGGATCATCGCGCTGGCGCGGGAACACGGCATCCCGATACACGAGAGTCCGGACCTCGTTCGTCTGCTCACACGGCTGCCGCCCGACACGGCCATCCCGTCGGAGCTGTATCGCGCTGTCGCGGAAGTGATTGCTTTCCTGATGAGGACGGCGCAGGCGCGCCAGTGACGGGAGGGGTGGCGGCCGCGGCGCTCCCCGCGCGGCCAGACGAACAGAGGGACGCTCCGAGAAGCGTCCCTCCTGGTCTCACTTGCTGCTGATGGCGACCGACTGTTTCATGTCGCCCCAGTGAATCTCGAGGTTGTTGCCGCTGATGGTCAGCGTGAGCTGCTCGGCCGGCTTGTCGAGGCTGCCGGCCGTCATCGGCACGCGGCCGAGATCCTGCGCTTCGTTGTACATCGTGCCCCACTGCCCCGTGCGGGTGTTCACGATGAGCTGCCACGGCGATCCCGGCAGCGTGTAGAGCGTATAGGTGCCAGCCGGCACCGCCAGCGTGCCAATCTGCAGCGGCTTGTCGGTCTTGAGGGTGGTCGCCTCATCGGCGCCTGTGCGCCACACCTTGCCCGTGGGCGCCAGTGTTGCGAGGCTGCGACCCTTCAGATACGGGCGACCGTAGATCAGCGTGACGGTGGCGTCGCCGACCTTGTACTCCACGGTCTCGTGCGGGCTGCCACCCTTCCCCGGGGTGCTCGACACCACCTTCTGCGCCAGCGCGGGTGCCGGAAGGGCAATCGTGGCGGCCGCGACGGCCAGCCCAGTGGTCAAAGTCAGAATCACACGGTGCATGTCAGTTGCCTCCTGTCGTCGTCGTTCGTTTGTCCTGCGTCCGTCTCAAAGAATCTTCTTACCCATGGCTGATGCGGCGAGCTCCGCCGCGAGCACGGCCGTGGTGTTCTGCTGGTCGAGCACGGGATTCACCTCGACGAGGTCGAGCGCGAGGAGCCGCCGCGAGTCGGCAAGCATCTCCATGGCCATGTGCGCTTCCCGGTAGTTGAGACCGCCGCGCACGGGCGTGCCTACGCCGGGCGCGATGGTGGGGTCGCAGACGTCGAGGTCAAACGACACATGGAAACCGGCGGTCCCGCGGGAGGCGATGGCGATCGCCTGCTCCAGCACCGCGGCCGTCCCATGCCGGTCGATGTCCTTCATCGTGAACACGTGGACGCCCGAGGCCCGGACCTCGTCCTTCTCCCTTTCGTCAAGATTGCGCACGCCGACGAGCACGGTGTGTGCAGCGCGCACCTTGGGCTCGTACCCGCCGATCAGGGCGAGCTCGCGCGGGTCCTCTCCGAGCAGGGCGGCCAGGGGCATCCCGTGGACGTTGCCCGATGCCGTGGTGGCCGGCGTGTTCATGTCGGCGTGCGCATCCACCCAGATGAGACCGATTGCCTCGTCGCGCCGCCGGGCGTACGACGCGGAGGCGCCAACCGAGCCCGCGGCAACACTATGGTCCCCCCCGACCACGATCGGAAACGCGCCCGCGGTCAGCGTGTCGAGCACCTGCGCATACAGCGCTTCGCACACCACCTGGATCTCCTGGATGTACCGCTTCTTCGGATCGCCGGGTTGCCGCGTTTCCTGCGTCGGGCTGACGATGTCGCCGTGATCGCGCACGCGATGGCCGAGCGCCAGGAGGCGATCGGCGATGCCCGCGATGCGCACCGCCGACGGGCCCATGTCCACGCCGCGGCGACCGCCGCCGAGGTCCAGCGGAACGCCGATCAGGTGGATGTCGGCCATGCCGGCCTCAGCGCTTGACGCTGATCGACACACCCTCGGAACCGGGCGCGACGATGGCGGTCAGCAGATCCGGACGAGTAGTCACCGACTGCAGGAAGTCCTTCATCTCGTCGCCCTTGTTGATCACGTTGTGCGCCACGATCAGCCCGCCGCGACGCAGCCGCGGGAACGTCATCTCCAGGTACTTCTGGTAATCCGGCTTCCACGCGTCGATGAACACGAAGTCGAAGACGCCCGATTCGGCCGGCACGGCCTTGAACGCGTCGCCGGCGACAACCGTGACCACGTCGTTCAACCCGGCGGCCGCGATGTTGGCCTGCAGCTCGCGCGCGCGCACCGGGTCGTACTCGATCGTCGTCAGCATGCCGCCTGTTTCGCGGAGCCCGAGCCCGAGCCAGATCGCGCTGTAGCCACTGGCGCCGCCGATTTCGACGGCCTTCTGCGTGCCCGTCGCCACGACCAGCAGGCGGAGGAAGCGGCCGTCCTCCTCGGACACCGACAGCTGGCCGGCGTCTGCCGCCTTGATGCGCTCGAGCAGCTGTGTCAGCTCAGGCGTCAGGGCGGGGAGAGTTGCGAGCTCGTCCGCACTGCGTGGCGCGGTGTCGGCCGTGGCCGGAGACGTTGCCTTCGGCGGTTCCGTGGACGACTGGCACCCGAGTGACACGACGGCCGCGCAGGCGAGCACGGCAGGGACGAGCAACAGGCGACGATTCATGCGGGAGGCATCTTATCGTGCCCCCACTGCTCGAGCAGCGTACGGATGGCATGGCGCGCGTCCGCGACGACGTCGGGAATGCCCACCGCGCGGAAGCCGCTGCCGGCCACCGCGATGCCGGGCAGGGCCGCCAGCCTGCCATCGAGTTGCCGGACCCGTGCGCCGTGGCCCACCTCGTGTTGCGGACTCGCGCGCTCCCATCGCACGACGCGTGCGAGTGCCGGGGTGCCACTGATCCCGAAGCGCGCGGACCAGCTCCGGTGCGCATCGTCCACGAGCGCCGCATCCGGGCGGGCGAGCGCGGACTGGTCGAACGCGCCGCCGACGAACCCGCGCAGGATCGTGTAGCCGGCCGGCGCACGCCCGGCCCATTTTCCCGTAAGCCAGCTGGTCGCGAGCAGTGGTTCGGCGCCGGGTTGCGGCGTGGCGACGTACCCGCTGCCTCGCAATGGCGTGGCGACCTGATCGTCACGGTACACGGCAAGAATGCCCGCGCTCGACACGGAGGTGATGTTACCGCTGAGGTGGGCAGCCGTTTGATCGACTGTCTGCAGCCAGTTGGCCACGACCGCCGCGGGGGCAGCGAGCAGCACGATGTCGGCAGCCAACTCGTCGGCGCCCATCGTGCCGATACGCCAGGTCTCGGCATCGCGCCTCAGTGCGGTCGCCGGGCACCCGAGCCGGACCGTGTCGGGCGGCAACTGCGCGAGCAAGGCTTCCACCAGGGTCTCCATCCCTCCGGGGAAGCTGCGGAAGGGACCACCATCGACAACGCTGCGGCGTTGCGAGCGAAGGGTCAGGAGCACGCTGCGGCCGGCGCGCTCGGCCGCCGCAAGCTGAGGCACGACGGCCTCGGCCGAGAGGCGGTCGATGTCGCCGACGTGAATGCCGCCGAGCAGGGGTTGCGCGATGTGATTGGTGAGTTGGTGGCCGAACCGGCGGCGGAAGAAGGCGCCAACGCTCTCGTCCTCCCGGGCCCGCCTGCACGGCACCACGGGCTCGATTGCGACTCGCAGCTTGCCGGCGGGCGAGAGAAGGGTGGAGCGAAGCAATGGTGCGACGCGCGTGGGGATGCCGAACGCGCCGCCCTCCGGCAGCGCATGGAGACGGCCCTCGCGCAGCACCCAGGCGTCGCGGGGCGTCTTCATGGAAATCAACTGGCCATCGATCCCGAGTTCGCGGCACAGCGCGATCGCGCCCGGCTTGCTGATCAGGAAGGAATCGGGGCCCGTGTCGAGGACGAACGGGCCCTCCCTGTCCGTGCGAATCACGCCGCCAGCGCGGGACTCCGCCTCGAGCACGGTTGCCCGAAGTCCCTGGCGGTGGCATTCCCAGGCGGCACTCAGCCCGGCGATGCCGCCGCCGAGGATCACGACGCGCGGGCGCGCGTCCGTCATTGGCGTCGGGACGCGGTGAGCTGGTGCACCAGCCGGGTCACTCGCTGCACCGTCTCGGGCGAGGTCATGGGCAGCACGCCATGACCGAGGTTGAAGATATGGCCCGGACGCCCCCCGGCGCGCGAGACGATGTCCTCGACGGCCGCGCGCACGCGAGGCCATGGCCCGAGCAGGAGCGTGGGGTCGAGGTTGCCCTGGATCGCCTTGTCGGCGCCGATGAGTTGCCACGCGCGGTCGAGCGGCGTCCGCCAGTCGGCGCCGACGACGGTGCTGCCGGCCGTGGCCATGTCCTCGAGCAGCGTGGCGGTACCGACGCCGAAGTGGATGGACGGCACGTCCAGATCCGCGATCGCGGCAAACACCCGTCGCGTATGCGGCAGGGCGAACTCGCGATAATCGGCCGCGCTCAATTGCCCGACCCACGAGTCGAACACCTGCACCGCGTCCACGCCCGCGGCGATTTGCGCCCGCAGGTACTTGCCGGCCATCTCTGCCAGGCGCTCGCAGAGCGTGTGCCAGGCGGCGGGCTCGCTGTACATCATCGACTTGGTGCGCGCGAAGTCCTTGGACGGGCCCCCTTCGATGCAGTAGGACGCCAGCGTGAAGGGCGCTCCCACGAACCCGATCAATGGCACCTCGAGTTGAGGCTTGAGCATGCGAATGCTCTCGAGCACGTAAGTCAGCGACGTCTCAGGGTCGATCGGCCTGACCCGGTCCACGTCGGCGGCGGACCTGAGCGGGTTGTCGAACTGCGGCCCCTCGCCCTTGACGAAGTCGAACGACAGGCCCATCGGCGCGAGGGGCAGGAGCAGGTCGGAGAACAGGATGGCGGCATCCACCCCCATGGCGTCCACGGGCTGGCGGGTCACCTGAACGGCGAGTTCGGGCGTCCGACAGAGGTCGAGCATCCCATACCGGGCGCGCAAGGCGCGGTATTCGGGCATGTACCGGCCCGCCTGGCGCATGAACCAGACGGGGGTGGCATCGACGGGCAGGCGCCGGCAGGCGCGGAGAAAGCGATCGTTCACGGTTGAGTGGGCGAGCTAAGTAGCGTGGAAACAGAGCGTTAGGGAAATGGGCTCGCGTGTGGCAGAATATGGCCCGCCACGCGCGACGCGCTGGCAAGTGGTTACGCATCCATGCTAGCATTCCGCGTTTGCCGCCGCCGCGTGGCAGGCGCGGGGCGCGCCGGGGTCCATCGGGACCCGCGGAGGCTGTGTGGCGATTCTCATCCGTCCGGTACGTGAACAGTTCGAACACGACCGCGTCATACGCGCGCTGGAACTCGCGTTCGGCGAGCGCTTCGGCGTCGAAGTCAATGTAGGCGACGAACGGCGCGTGCCCGTCAAGACTGGCACGAGTCAGGCCTATCCCGACCTCATTCTCTCCTCTGAGGAGGCTGGCCGGAAGCCCTACGCGATCGTGGAGGTCGAGACCGCCGAGTCGGTCAACAACCTGGAAGCGATGTACCAATGGGTGCTGTTCAACAAGGCGCGCACCCAGTTCCACCTCTATGTCCCCGTGGCCTGCGTGGATGCGGCGCGTCGCCTGTGCGCCCAGCACCAGATCTCGCCGGCTGAGGTCTGGTCGTTCGCCTCGGTCGGCGGAGACCAGCTTCGGCTGGAACGCGTGTACCGCGACCCGGCCCTGCCCGCGGACCAGAAGCCCGGGAACGCGCCGGACGAGCCGGTCGTGGACATCGTCTCGATCAAGACGCGCCGCGCGAGCGACATCGAGGCGGCCGTCGAGTCGGCCATCCTCAATCCTCGCCGACCGGAGGAGATGACCCCTGCCGACAGCCGGCGCGCCATCGCGGAGGC
>JAEZCY010000123.1 GCA_023429845.1 Acidobacteriota bacterium | reverse complement strand
TTTTGCGCGGTGGTAAACGTTTTCCCGGCCCGCCCCGGGCATCCCCCGGGGGGCGCGCACGCCCGCCAGGGGCGGCGCATCCTGTGCGTGCAGCGCCAGGTGCAGGCCTCCCGCACCCAGAGCTGCCAGCACCGCGAGGCGCCCGAGGCGAGACCCTGCGCGCATGGCTTCGTGCGCCGTTCCGACAGCCGCCTCAGCGCGCAGGGGCCAGGCGGCGGAACGTCTTGGTCAGGGCAGCGGCCGACAGGCCGTTGACGTCCATGAGTTCCTCGGGCGTGCCGCGCCGCGGCACGTCGGTGACCGCCACGCGCTCGACACGGACGCCCGCCGGCGAGAGCACTTCGCACACCGCATCGCCAATCCCGCCGGCCGAGTAGTGATCCTCGACGGTGAGGACCAGGCCCGTCTCGCGCCCGGCTTCGGCCAGCGTCGCCGCGTCCACCGGCTTCACCGAGTAGAGGTCGATCACGCGCACATGGATGCCGTCGGCGGCGACCGCCTCGGCGGCCGCCAACGCCTCGAACACCGTGACGCCCGCGGTGACGACGGTCAGCACGTCGTTGCGGGATCGCCGCAGGACCTTCGAGCCGCCGATGGGAAACGACTCACTGGCGTCGTAGGTCACCGGCGTCTTTGGGCGGCTGGTGCGGATGTAGGCGATGCCCGGGTGGGCCGCCGCCTCGGCGACCAGCTTCTCGGCACTGACCGCATCGCAGGGGTACAGCACGGCGCAGCCGGGCACCGCGCGGAACATCGCCAGGTCTTCCAGCGCCATCTGCGACGGGCCGTCCTCGCCGATCGAGACGCCGCAATGGCTGCCGGCGAACTTGACGTTCACCTGGCTGACACCCGCCATCCGGACGAAGTCGGCGGCACGCGTGAGGAACGCGGCGAACGTGGAGGCAAAGGGCACGGCCCCGCGTGCGGCCAGGCCCATCGCCATGCCCACCATGCCCTGTTCCGCGATGAACGCCTGGTAGAAGCGATCGGGAAACACCTTCTCGAAGCGGTCGCTGAACGTCGAGTTCTTGACGTCGGCGTCGAGTGCGACGACACGGGCATCGGCGGCGCCGAGCTTGGCGAGCCCCGTGCCGAACGCCTCGCGCGTCGCGACAAGCTCGCCCTTCTTGTAGGCCGGGGGCTCCACCTGCCCTGCCGACGCGGGGTCGGGACGCGCGATCACTCCCGACGGCATCGGGATCTCCGGTCGCCCGGCCCCCTGTTCGGGTACGAGCTGTGCCTCGAGCTCGGCCACCGCGGCGTCGGCCTGCTCGGCCGAGAGCGGCTTGCCGTGCCAGCCCGGCTTGTCTTCCATCAGCGCCACGCCCTTGCCCTTCAGCGTGCGGGCAACGAGCACGGACGGACGGCCGGTGGTCTGTCGTGCTTCCGCGAATGCACGCTGCACGGCCTCGATGTCGTGGCCGTCGACGACGATCGCGTGCCAGCCGAACGCCGTCCAGCGCGCCGCGACGGTGTCGGCGTCGTGGCCGAACTGTGTGGCGCGGCTCTGCCCGAGCCCGTTGAGGTCGATGATCGCGCACAGGGAGTCGAGCGCGTGGAACTCGCCGCTCTGTGCCGCTTCCCAGACGGAGCCCTCGGCCATCTCCCCGTCACCCAGCAGCACGTACGTGCGGTAGTCGCTGCCGATGCGCCGCGCGTTCAGTGCCGAACCCACGCCGGCCGCCAGACCCTGACCGAGCGACCCCGTCGCCACGTCCACCCACGGCAGGCGCGGCGTCGGATGTCCCTCGAGGTCGCTCGTCAGTTCGCGAAGCGTCAGCGTCGACTCACGCGACACGATGCCCGCCTCGGCCCACGCCGCATAGAGCAGCGGCGCCGCGTGGCCCTTCGAAAGGATGAAGCGATCGTTGTCTGCGCGCCGCGGATCGCGCGGGTCGTAGCGCATTTCGCCGAAGAAGAGCACGGCCGTCACGTCGGCCGCGGAGCAGCACGTACTCGGATGGCCGCTGCCGGCCTTCGTGGTGCTGCGCACCGAGTCGATCCGGAGGCGGGTGGCGATGTTGTGCAGGGCGGCCGTGACGGGTGCTACTGACGCAGACACAGGGACCTCCAAAGGGGCGAGTCTACCATGCGGCCGCGGCGGATCCCGGCGGTCCGAGCGCGTGCCACGCGAGCGCCGCAGGGGCAGCGAACACGCCTGCACCCGTCGCGCGCGGTGACATCGACACCAGCAGTCGTCGCGCATCGTCGCACGCCGCCGCGTCATCGGGATGGAGACGGACAAGCAGCCGGGCGGCCTCGGCGTTGCCGACGATCGGGTAGTGCGGCTCGGCGAGACGACCGACGCGGCCGGCCCCTGCCAGCGCGGCGATCCGGTCCACGAGCATGCCGGACCCGTCCTGCAGCCGCGCGGTCGTCGTGCGCAGCAGCTCGTCGGCAAGGTCGCGATACACGTCGTCGGCTCGCCAGCGGTCGGCGTCGGCCAGCGCGTGCGCGAGGAGCATCGCGTCGTCCAGCAGCATCGGTCCGCGGGCGCGGCCGCCGTCGATCACGTGCGCCACGCCGGCGGCGCGGGCGTACGCGGCCGGTGCGAGCACCTCCAGCGCGTCGATGGCCGTCCGCGCCATGTCGGGTTCCTCGAGTGCGTCGGCA
>JAEZCY010000104.1 GCA_023429845.1 Acidobacteriota bacterium | reverse complement strand
CCGGCCGGGTCTCCGAGGTCCAGCTCGCGACGCCGCTGCTCACGGCGGGGGCGCCCGGCGGCCGCGGCCGCCAGCGCCAGGTGCCGCTGACGCACCTGCCGGCCTCGGTCGTGCAGGCCGTCCTGGCTATCGAGGATCGGCGCTTCTATTCCCACCCGGGAGTGGACGTGATCCGCACCGCAGGGGCTGTCGTCACCAATCTGCGTGGCGACAAGCCATACCTCGTGGGCGGATCCACACTCACCCAGCAGCTGGTGAAGAACTCGTTCCTCACGCCGGAGAAGACCTACACGCGGAAGGTGCGCGAGCAGGTGATGTCGGTGGTGCTCGAACGGCGACTCACGAAGGATCAGATCCTCGAGCTGTATCTCAACGACGTGTACCTCGGGCAGCGTGGCTCGTTCTCGGTGCATGGCGTGGCCGAGGGCGCGCACCTGTTCTTCGGCAAGGACGTCAGCAACATCTCGTTGGCCGAGGCGGCGACGCTGGCCGGCATCATCCAGTCGCCAGCCGCGCACTCGCCGACGCGCAATCCCGAGCGCGCGACGGCGCGTCGCAACGTGGTGCTGCAGGCGATGGTGGACGCGGGCTACGTCCCGTCGGCCGAGGCGGCGCGCGCGATGAAGGAACCCCTGGTCACCGCATCGGGCAGCGTGGACGCCGAAGCGCCGTACTTCGTCGACTACGTCACCCAACTCGTGAGCGAACAGGTGGCGCTCCGCGCGTCGGCCACGCGCGTGGCCGTCCATACGACGCTCGACCTGCACCTGCAACGGCTCGCACAGGACGTGGTCTCGACGGGCATTGCCGACATCGAGGCCCGCTTCGCCGGGCGACGGCAGCGACGCGCGGCGATGCAGGCGGCGCTGGTGGCCGTGGACCCGCGCACCGGCGAGATCCTGGCCATGGTCGGCGGACGCTCCTACCAGCGGTCGCAGTACAACAGGGCGACGACGGCCAGGCGGCAGCCCGGGTCCACGTTCAAGCCGTTCGTGTTCCTTGCGGCTTTCGAACTGGCGCTGCGCGAAGGACGCACCGACCTGACGCCGGCGACGCTGGTTGCCGACGAACCCGCGACGTTCTTCTTCAATGAGCAGGAGTGGACGCCGCGCAACTACGACGGCGAGTACGACGGCCCGATCACGGCCAGGGCCGCGCTTGCACGCTCCCGGAACCTCGCCACCATCCAGATGGCGGAACTCGCGGGCTACCAGCAGATCGCCTCGCTCTGGCGACAGGTGAAGCCCGGTTTCCGCGCGCAGGCCTACCCGTCGATCACCCTCGGCGTGTTCGAAGCCACCCCTCTCGACATGGCCGAGGCGTACACGGTGTTTCCCAACCTCGGCGAGGTGCGGCCACTGCAGGCAGTGACGCGCATCGAGATGGACAGTCGCGGACTGCCCTTGCCGTACATGGGCCAGTCTCGCCGTGTCGCCGAGCCCGCGCCGGCGTTCCTGGTGACGAACATGCTGCGCAGCGTGCTGAACGAGGGCACGGGGGCAAGCGCGCGCCGCGCCGGGTTCACGCTCGACGCGGCCGGCAAGAGCGGCACGACCAACGACCTGCGGGACGCGTGGTTCGTCGGCTTCACGCCGGAACTGCTCACCGTGGTGTGGGTCGGGCTCGACGACAACACGCCCGTCGGACTCAGCGGCTCGCAGGCGGCGCTGCCCATCTGGACGGCGTTCATGCGGCGGGCGCTCGCGGGCCACGCCAACCAGGCGTTCCACGTCCCCGACGGGATCACGTTTGCCGAGATCGACAAGGACACCGGCCATCGCGCCGGGCCCTTCTGCGCGCGCGTGTTCAACGAAGCGTTCCTGACGGGCACCGAACCGCAGACCCTGTGCTACACGCACCTCGGGGTGCCGGCCGGGAACCTGACGCACATGCCCAGCCTGCTGCACGTGCCGACCGCCGGCACGGTGCCGTGAGCACGAGACTTTCCGATATACTGGTCCGTCATCTCCCTCGAGGTCCCCTTTGAAGTACGCCGTTCCCGTTCTCCTCGCCCTGTCGTTGGGCGTCGCCTGCAACCGTGCCGAAACCAAGGCCGCCGAAACCGCTGATCAGGGCGGAGCCGCTGCCGCACAGCCCGCGACTGCCAGCCAGCCCGGCCAGCCTGCGGGCGGCGGCACGCAACCTGACGCCCCCGCGCCCGCGCCGGTGAAGCCGATCCCCGACGTCCTCCCCGCCGTCGTCGCTCGCGTGAACGGCGTCGAGATCCCGGGGGCCGAACTCGAGAAGGCCGTCCGGAACCTGGAGGCCAACGTCGGCCAGCCGATTCCGGCCGAGCGCCGCAGCGAGATCTATCGCGGCATCCTCGACCAGCTCGTCGACCAGCGGCTGCTCGAGCAGGAGGCCGCTGCCCGCAGCATCAAGGCGACCGACGCCGAGATCAACGCCGGCATCGACCAGATGAAGCAGCAGGCGCCCAACGCCGAGGCGTTCGCCAAGGCGCTGGCCACGCGCAAGATGACCGAAGCGGATCTCCGGGCCGAAGCGCGTCAGCGGCTGACGGTGGACAAGCTGCTGACCGCCGAGGTGGAGCCCAAGGCTGCCGTCAACGAGGCCGACATCGCCGACTTCTACAAGAAGAACCCGCAGTTCTTCATGCAGCCCGAGGCCATGCGCGCCAGCCACATCCTGATCAAGGCCGACAACGCGGACGCCAAGCCGGCGGCCAAGGCCAAGGCCGAGGACCTGCTGCGCCAGATCAAGGGCGGCGCCGACTTCGCTGCGTTGGCCAAGGAGCACTCCAACGACGGCAGCGCGCCCAGCGGCGGCGACCTGGGGTTCTTCCCGCGCGGCCAGATGGTCAAGGCGTTCGAGGACGCCGCGTTCGCGCTCGCGCCGGGACAGGTGAGCGGCGTGGTGGAATCGGAGTTCGGCTACCACATCATCAAGGGTTCCGAACATCGCAGCGCCCGCACCGTGCCGCTCGCCGAAGTCAGCGACCGCATCGCCCAGGCGCTGCGCCAGCAGAAGCAGCAGCAGCTTGCCCAGGAATTCGTGCAGTCGCTCAAGGGCAAGGCGAAGGTCGAGATCCTGATGTGATGCGCAGCGTGTTCGGGGCCGCGGACGAGGCGCTCGCGCGAGGAGAAGCGGTGGCCCTGGTCACCATCGTCCGCGCGCAGGGCTCCACACCCCAGCGGGTCGGCGCCCGGATGCTCGTATTCGAGGACGGCCGCACGCTCGGCACCATCGGCGGCGGCTGCTACGAACAGGACGCCTGCGGCAAGGCGCGCCTTGCCCTGCAGACGAGTCGCCCGACGCTCGCCCACTACGACCTGAACGACGACTTCGCCGAAGAGCAGGGCCTGATCTGCGGCGGACAGATGGACGTGTTCATCGACCCGATCGCCCCCACGCCGCGCGTCTGCATCGTCGGCGCGGGCCACGTCGGCTACCACACGGCACACCTGGCAGCGACGGTCGGCTTCCGCGTCGTCGTGGTGGACGACCGCGCGTCGTTTGCCGACGCGGCGCGCTTCCCGACCGCCGAACGCGTGGACGTTGCCGAAATTCCCGAGTGGCTGCGCACGGCCGATATCGCGCCGCGTGACTACCTGGTGGTCGTCACGCGCGGGCACCGCGAGGATCTGGATGCGCTGCGTGCCGCCCTCGGTCGCGACACCGCATACGTGGGGTTGATTGGCAGCCGCGCCAAGATCGCGCGCCTGTACGGCCGCCTCGCTGCGGAGGGGTACGACAGGACCGCGCTGGCGCGCGTGCACGCTCCCATCGGCCTCGACCTCGGGGCGGTGACGCCCGAGGAGATCGCCGTCAGCATCGTCGCCGAGTTGATTGCCCACAGGCGCGGTCGATTGAGCGAACGGACGGAGCCGCGCGACAACGATGCCGAGCGGGTTGCGCAGCCGCTGCAGTGGCTGCCGCCCGCCGTCCGCTGAGCCGATACGTCCCGGCCGTGAGAGGAGACGTATCGGAGACGCGTACGAACCTCGCCACGCGTCGGGCAAGGCTCGACGCCTGCAAGCGTTACCACCTACGCCACGCCGCGGTGGGAAGACGGAACGTTGACGCCGCCCCGGACCCGGTCCGTAGACGCCGGGCCTCGCCCGGCGGGGCGTGATCTATCCTCGGCGGCATGACCGTCTTCGGACGCCCCCTGCTCGCCGAGTTCCCGCTCGATCCGGATGTCACGTACCTGAATCACGGCACCGTCGGCGTCACGCCACGACGGGTGCTGGCCGCGCAGCAGGCCATCCGCGACGAGATCGAGCGGCAGCCCAGCCGGTTCCTCCTTCGGGAGCTGACCGCGCCTGCCACCTCCGTCGGCATGCCGAGGCGCGAGCGACCGCGGCTGCGCGCGGCGGCGGACCGCGTGGCGGCGTTCCTCGGTGCCCGGGGCGACGACCTCGTCTTCACGGACAACGTCACCTCAGGCGCGAACGCCGTGCTCCGCTCGTTCCCGCTCGAACCGGGCGACGAGATCCTCGTCACCGACCTCGGCTACGGCGGCGTCACGAACGCCGCGCGCTTCGCGGCGCGCGAGAAGCGCGCGACCGTCAGGACGGTGGAGATCCCTTACCCGTTCCGCGCCGATGCCATCACCGACGTCATCGTTGCGGCCGCCGGCCCGCGGACGCGCGTCGCCATCGTGGACCACATCACGGCCGAGAGTGCCCTCGTCCTGCCGATCGCGGCGATCGCAGCCGGCCTGCGGGCGCGTGGTGTTGCCGTCCTTGCCGACGGCGCCCATGCGCCCGGCGCCATTCCGTTCCGCATCGACGAACTCGGCGTGGACTGGTACGTCGCCAACCTCCACAAGTGGATGTGGGTGCCCCGCGGCAGCGGGATCCTCTGGGCCGGGCCGGATCGGCAGGCCGGTCTCCAGCCGCCGGTGGTGTCGTGGGGGCTGGACGAGGGTTTCACGATCACATTCGACATGCCGGGCACGCGAGACCCGTCGAACCATCTCGCTGCTCCGGCCGCCATCGCCCTGTTCGAGCAGTGGGGCACGGAAGCGATCCAGCAGCACAACCACGCACTCGCCCTGCGTGCGGCTCGACACCTGTCCGAACGCTGGGACGTCGAGTTCGAGACCCCGGACGACCTGATTGGCACCATGGCTACGGTGACGCTGCCGGAGGCGTTGGGGTCCGAACGGGAGCACGCCCAACGGGTGCGTGACGCGCTGCTCTTCGTGCACGGCATCGAGGCGCCGGTCCACGCCTACCGCGAACGCCTGCGCACGCGCGTCTCGGCACAGGTCTACAACGACATGGACGACGTCGAACGGCTCGCCGCCGCCGTCCTGTCGCTCCTTCCTTGAGCGTCGGGTCGGAACCAGGTGCTCCTGCAGGTTGAACGTCCATGAACGCGTACGTCCTCAGCGGTGCGTCGGTGCTGACGATGAACGACGCCTTCGACATCGTGCAGGGCCCCGTCGTCGTCCGCGATGGGCGCATCGCGCAGGTCGGGGGCGTGGTGCCGGGCGACCTGCCGTCGATCGACCTCGGCGGCTGCCTGCTCCTCCCCGGCTTCGTGCAGACGCACGTCCACCTCTGTCAGACGTTGTTCCGCGGCGCCGCCGACGACCTGGCGCTGCTCCGCTGGCTGCGCGAGCGCGTGTGGCCGATGGAGGCGGCCCACGACGCGGCCTCCCTGCGCGTGAGCACGCAGCTTGCCGTCCACGAACTCCTTCGCACCGGTACCACCGCGGTCCTGACGATGGAAACCGTGCACGGCACCGACGTCGTGCTCGAGACGCTCGCGGCCAGCGGCATCCGCGCCACCGTCGGCAAGTGCCTCATGGACACGGACGATGCGGCCCCTGCACGGTTGAAGCAGCACGTGCGGCCGGCCATCGACGAGGCCCTGGCGCTGCACGCCTCGTGGGATGGCGCCGCGGGCGGCCGGCTGCGGGTTGCGCTCGCTCCACGCTTCGCGGTCTCCTGCTCACGCGAACTGCTGGAGGCGACGGCGGCTGTATCGAAGGCGCATGGACTGCTGGTCCATACGCACGCGTCCGAGCAGCGTGACGAGATCGACGTCGTCCGGGCGATCGCGGGCATGGGGAACCTGGCCTACCTCGCCCATACGGGGCTCGCGTCGCCCCGCCTCTGCGCCGCACATTGCGTGTGGGTGGACGAGGCGGAGCAGTCGCTGCTGGCCGAGCACGACGTCAAGGTGATGCACTGTCCGGGGAGCAACCTGAAGCTCGGGTCGGGACTGGCGCCCGTCACCGAGATGCGGGGGCGTGGCATCACCGTGTCGCTCGGCGCCGACGGCGCGGCGTGCAACAACCGACTGGACATGTTCGACGAGATGCGCCTGGCGGCGACCATCCAGAGCGTGCGCATCGGCCCCGGTGCGCTGCCCGCCCGGGATGTGGTGTGGATGGCGACGCGCGCGGGAGCTCTGACGCTGGGGTTGGCAGATGAGATCGGCGAGATCTCGGTCGGATGGCGGGCCGACCTCGTGGCGGTGGACGTCAGCGGCCCGACGACCGCCCCGCTGGGCGACCCGTACTCCACGCTTGTGTACGCCTGCCGGGGCACCGACGTACGGCTGACCGTCGTGGATGGTCATGTGCTCGTCCGCGACGGGGTGCACGCCAGGGTGGACCCCGCCGGGCTCGCCGCGGCAGCCCGTGACGAGGCCAGGCGGCTGCGGGCGCGAGCCGGCGTCTGAGACGGCACCCGATGAGTGGGCCGGCAGCAGGCGCCGCCGGCCCACGCGTTCACGAGCGCGCTCGGCGCCGCGCCATCGCTGCCATGCCGACAGCCATGAGCACCAGGGCCGCTGGCGCCGGTACGTCGTCCGGATCGTCGGGCGGATCAGGATCGGTGATGATGATTTGCCCCTCGCCGGGCTGCCAGCTCGTCGTCACGAATGGGAACCGCTGCGAGGTGCCTGGCAACGGGAAGTCGACCTGCGTGTACAGCGTTCGCGACGCGCCAAGGAAATCGGTGAACGTACCCGAAGGTGGGATGCCCTGCGTGCCTTCACTGGACCAGTGATTCAGGAGCCCGAGCGGAGCCACCGGGTCAATCGAGTTCAACAACTGCGTGCCGTACACGGTGCCGTTGACGTTGGGAGACGCGACGCCGCTGAACTGCGCATCCGGGAGAATGCCGGCGAGCAGTTGATTGATGCCGCCCTGGCAGCAGTCATGGTCGGTGCCGAAGAAAATCCCGCCCCCTCGCGAGGCGATGTTGTGCACCTCGTTGCGCGTGAAGTTGTCCATCGCGCTCGCTGGACCGGGGTAGTCCGTCTCCGCGTTGAACTCGATGTTGCGGATGTACAGGCTCCCATCGAGCAGCAGGTTCTTCTTGCCGCTCTCGTAGAACGCGCGCAACGCGTCAACGTCTGCGGAATTGACGCTCGCACCGGTCGCGTCGATGATCACCACGTCATAGCTGTTCGCGCTCAAGGCCACCGCGAGCGAGCCTGCGGCAAGCCCGTCAACGTAAGTGGCGGTGAACACGTTTCCTGGCGTCGCCGTGAGCGAGTTCGCCATCTCCTCACGATACGCATTCGGCGCCTGCCCGCCGTACTCCGGCGTTGCGTCGAACCACAACACATTGAAAGGCGCCGCCTGCGCCAGACCGGAACCCAGTACGGAACCGGCAAGCGCGAGCAATAGCGATCTGGACAGTACACCCATGCTCCATCCCCCGTGGTTTGCAGAAACTGCCGCGGCCAATGTGCAAACTGATGACCATCGCGCAGTTTTGTGATCGGCCCCAAGACATGGGCGGGCGAAAAAAAACGCAAGGGAGAAGTTTCTGCCGGCATGAACTGAGGTCGCCCGGCGACGCGACTTGTGACGAAGCTCTTCAATCGACCGCCCGATGGCGAAGATCTCGACAGCCGCGGCACGCACAGGGACTGCCCATCGTCCAGTCGAGGTCGACGGGCCTTTCGCCTATAATCCGATGATGTTGGCACTCTCGGCTGACGACTGCTAATGGCCATCACCAACTCATCACGGACAAACGCCCTGGCGGGCGACGTGCCGGAGCGCTACCAGCGGCTGCTCGCAACGCTCGTCCGTGCGTTCATCGAGCACGGCGAGCCGGTCTCGTCGCTATGGCTCGCGCGCGAGAGCGGGCTCGACGTCTCGTCGGCCACCGTCCGGAACGTGCTCGCCCGCCTCGAGGAGCTGGGTTTCGTGCGGCAGCCGCACACCTCGGCCGGGCGCGTCCCGACCGATCAGGGATACCGCTTCTACGTGGACCTGCTGCTGCACAGCCGCCGGCCGTCGCGGGCGGTCAACGAACTGGAATCACGCCTGCGCCGGGCCGGCGGGATGGGCGAACTGCTGGAGAACGTGTCCCAGGAGCTCTCCCGCGCCTCGCACCACATGGGCTTCGCCATCGCACCGGCCGGCCAGGAAGCAACGCTGAAGCATGTGGATCTCGTGGCGCTCGACGCGCGTCGCGTACTGGTGGTGGTCGTCTCCGGTTCCGGACAGGTCACGCACAAGATGGTCGAGGTGCACGAGGCCATGCAGCCGTCGGAGCTGACCCATGCGGCCAACTACCTGAACGCCGAGTTCGCTGGGTTGCCGGTGGCCGAGGTGCGTGAGCGGATCCTCGAACGCCTGCAGGAGGAGCGCGCCCTGTACGATCGTTTGCTGGCGCGCGCCCTGCGACTCGCGTCCGAGACGCTTGGCGACCTGTCGAGCGGCACGCAGTTCTTCGTGCACGGCACGTCGTCGCTCGTGGAGCCGGCCAACACCGACGACGTGCGCGTGCCGCTGGTGACATTGCGCGCGCTGCTGGCGATGATGGAGGAGAAGCACCGGCTGGTGCAGATCCTCAGCGAATACCTGGACGGGCCCGGGCTCACGGTCGTGATCGGCACCGAGCACACCGAGCCCGGCCTGCAGAACCTGAGTCTGGTCGCTTCGACGTACTGCGACAGCGGGCGGCAGGGCATGGTCGGCGTGATCGGCCCCACCCGCATGCGGTATTCGAGGTCGATCGCCGCCGTCGACAGCGCCTCGCGCGCCGTCACGCGCGTGCTGATCGGCGACGCGGTCAGCGGAGACCCATCATGAACGATACGCACGTGGACCAGGCGGCCGAGACCGCCACACCCGAAGCAGCCGTCGGCGAAGCGGCGCTCGAAACGGCGCAGCGCGAGCGCGACGAGGCGCTGGACCGGCTCCTGCGCCTGCAGGCCGAGTTCGACAACTACCGCCGACGCATCGAGCGGGAGCGCCGCGAACTGCACGATCACTTCGCGGCGGAGCTCCTGACGGACTTCCTTCCGGTCGTGGACGACATCGAGCGGGCCATCGAGGCGGCACGGCAGTCGTCGGAGCCCGCGGTCGCGAGCCATCTCGCAGGTCTCGAGCTCATTCAGAAGCAGTTCCTCGAGATGCTCGAGCGACGCAGCGTAGTGCCGATCGAGGCGCTCGGCGCCGATTTCGACCCCAACTTCCATCAGGCGGTCGGCCAGGAAGTGAGCGCGGCGCACCGCGAGGGCGAAGTGGTCGAAGACCTGCGCCGGGGGTATCGGCTCGGGGATCGGCTCCTGCGGGCGTCGATGGTGAGGGTGGCGACGCGTGGGTAAGCGTGACTACTACGAGGTGCTCGGCGTCGAGCGCACCGTCTCGGACAAGGAGCTGAAGAGCGCGTACCGCAAGCTCGCCCTCCAGTACCACCCTGACCGCAACCCCGGCGACGCCACCGCGGAGGAGAAGTTCAAGGAAGCGGCCGAGGCGTTCGCCGTGCTCGGCGACAAGGACAAGCGGGCCGCCTACGACCGCTTCGGACACGCCGGCGTCAACGGCGGGGGCGGCCCGCAGTTCGACCCGAGCACCTTTGCCGACTTCGGCGACCTGTTCGGCGGCCTCGGCGACGTCTTCGGCTTCGGCGACGTCTTCGGCGGCGGCGGCCGGCGGCGCGGCGGTCCGAGACGCGGCGCCGATCTGCGGTACGACCTCGAGATCACCTTCGAGCAGGCGGCGCGCGGCCACGAGATGCAGCTGCAGATCCCGCGCGAGGAGAGCTGCGAGACCTGCAACGGCAGCGGCGCGGCCGCCGGCTCGGCTCCCGAAACGTGCGGACAGTGCGGCGGGTCGGGACAGCTCCGCTATCAACAGGGGTTCTTCACGGTGGCCCGGCCCTGCGGCACCTGCCGCGGCACCGGACGCCTCATCTCGTCGCCGTGCGGCACCTGCCGGGGCGCAGGTCGAGTGACGCGTGAGCGGAAACTGACCATTCGCATCCCGGCCGGCGTGGCCACGGGGCAGCGCATGCGGCTCAGTGGCGACGGCGAGCATGGCAGCGCTGGCGGCCCGCCTGGCGACCTGTACGTCGTCTTTCACGTCGCCGACCATCCCTTCTTCCACCGGGAAGGCGACGACCTGCACTGCGAAGTGCCGGTGCAGTTCACGACGCTGGCGCTCGGCGGCAGCGTCGACGTGCCGACCCTGGACGGGACGCATCCGCTCGACATCCCGGAAGGCACGCAGCCGGGGACCAGCCTGCGCGTGCGCGGCAAGGGCATGCCCAACGTCTCGGGACGCGGTCACGGCGACCTACACGTGTCGCTCGGCGTGCACGTGCCGAAGAAGCCGTCGAGGGAGGTCCGCGAAGCGATGGAAGCGCTGCGTGCCGTGCTGCCCGCCGACACCGGGAATGCGCGAACGCGCGATCACGCGCACGAGGACAAGCCGTTCTTCGAGCGCGTCAAGGACATGTTCGGTTGATGGCCCCGCGCACGTGGCCGCTGCTGCGTCTCGTCTTCGCACGCCCGCTCGATGAGCCGCGGCGCGAGGCGCTGTGGCTCGACATCGACGACTGCGGCGCGTCGGCGCTCGACGAGCACGACGAGTCCATCGCCCTCCATTTCACCGCATCCGGCGAACGCGACGCCGCGCTGGACCTGCTCGCGACCCGCGGGTGGCTCGATCACGCAACCCTGACCTCGGAGGATGTCCCCGACGAGGGCTGGGCGGCACGCTCGCAGGCCGACCTGCCCGCCGTGCGCGTCGGCCGCATCGTCGTCGCCCCGCCGTGGGACGTGCCGCCGCCACACGAACGCGAGGGCGTCGTGGTCATCGAGGTCGAACCCTCCACCGGATTCGGCACCGGCCACCACCAGTCCACGCGCTTGTGCCTGCGTGCGTTACAGGATCTCGAGCTCGAGGGCCGCAGCGCGCTGGACATCGGCACGGGATCCGGCGTGCTGGCGGTGGCCGCGGCGCGGCTCGGCGCGGCGTCGGTGCTCGCGATCGACAACGACCCGGATGCCATCGAGTCGGCGGAGGATACGCTGCGTCGCAACGACACGACGGGGCGGGTGCGCCTGGAGCTCCGCGGTCTCGACGATCCGGCGCTGCAGCCGGCCGACGTCGTCTGCGCGAACCTGACGGGCGCCCTGCTGCGCCAGCGCGGCGGCCGCGTCCAGGAGCTGATGACAGCCGGAGGACACGCGGTGCTGAGCGGCTTCACCGAGGACGAGGCGCGCTGGGTGCAGGAGGCCTTCGACGGCTGCGACCTCGAAGCCACGCACGAAGAAGAGTACTGGGTTGCTTACGTGATGCGCCGTCGCGCCGCATCGCCCCAGGCGTAGCGCACGACGGCGAGCGCCGCGAGGGTGACGTGTTCGGCCCGCAACGTCACCGGCGCCATCGTCCACGGCTGCCATCCCGCCGCCCGCGCCGCGTCCCGTTCACCTGCCGTCCAGCCCCCTTCGGGGCCGATGGCGAGACACACGCCCTGCGGGGGCACCGGGAGCGAGGCGCTGCCTCCGTCCGATGCAGACGGCTCGGTCAGCCACAGGCGGACGGGCGCCTCGTCTCGCGCGTCGGCAACGACGTCCCCCAACGGCCGCACGCCGGCAATCCGCGGCAGCACCGTCCGGCCGCACTGCTTGGCCGCCGCCACCGCGACGCGCTCCCAACGTTGGTGGGCGGCATGCGCGGCGCGTGTCGGGACGTTCGACCTGACCGTGGACATGGGCCAGATCTCCACGGCGCCCATCACCGTCGCGTCGCGGATCACCGAGTCCATGGCGTCGCCCTTGAGCAGCGCCTGCGCCACGACGATGGCCGCTGGTGGCTCGGGCACCGTGGGCAACGGCTCCCCCGCCTCGACGACCGCTCCCTGCCCCGCCGCGCGGCGCACGATGCCGGCCCGCAGCAGACCGCGCCCATCGAAGAGTTCGACCTCGGCGCCGGTGTCGAGCCGCAGGACGCGCGAGAGGTGCGTGCTCTCACCGGGCGGCAACGTCACCTCGCGAGAGGCGGGCGTGAGTTCAGGCGCGAAGAATCTGGGCGGCACGGCGCATGCTCCGCGGAAGTGAATGGTTCGCAACCGGATCGGAGCCTGTCCCGCCCAAGTCGAAAGCGACGAAGGCGGATATACTCTGCCCTCGGAATGCTCTTCAAGGGCCAGACCCTCGGCAAGTATCGCATCCTGTCTCCATTGGGAAGCGGGGGGTTCGGCACCGTCTACCTTGCCCGCGACACCTGGCTGGACAAGCAGGTCGCCATCAAGGTGCCGCACCGGCAGGGCCTCGACTTCTCCGAGCTGCTGCGCGAGCCACGGCTGCTGGCCAGCGTCAACCACCCCAACATCGTCTCGATCACGACGGCCGAGAAGCAGGACGACGTCTTCTTCATCGTCATGGAGTACGTGGCCGGCGAGACGTTGGAAAGCGTGCTCGAACGCGATGGGGCGCTCGACCTGCCGCGCGCCCTCGATTACACGGTGCAGATCGGCAACGCCGTCGACCATGCCCACAAGCAGGGCGTGATTCACCGCGACCTGCGTCCGGCCAATGTGCTGGTCTCAGAGAGCGGCATGCTCAAGGT
>JAEZCY010000032.1 GCA_023429845.1 Acidobacteriota bacterium | reverse complement strand
GGCCCGAGCAACGCCCGGCCGCCGCGCTGCCCCGTGAGTCTGCCGTCCCGAACCGTCACGACCCCGTTCACGATCACGGAGTCCACCCCCTCAGGGTACTGCCGCGGCATGTCGAAGGTTGCACGGTCGCGAATGGCTGCGGCATCGAACACCACGAGGTCCGCATACCAGCCCGGCCGAATGCGTCCACGCTCCGTGATGCCCATCTGCTCGGCGGCGAAGCTCGTCATCCGACGAACGGCTTCCGGTAGCGGCACCAGCCCTTCGTCACGAACGTACCGTCCGAGCACGCGCGGAAACGTCCCGAAGCCGCGCGGATGCGGGCGACCGACCGCCAGCGGGCCCTCGGCCGGCTGCGCCGAGGAGTCGGAGCCGATGCTGACCCATGGCTGCCGCAGCACCTCCCGCACGTCGTCTTCGTGCATGAGCGCATAGAGAGCCGCAACGCGGCCGTCGTGAGCGAGCAGCAGATCGAAGAAGACCTCCCAGGGCGAGCGCTCCCGGCGTCGTGCGATTTCGGCAAGCGTCAGCCCGATGACCGACGTATCGCCGCCTGCCCTGACGTCGGCGATCGTCACGCCATCGAATCCGGCACTCCGGAGGAAGTTCTCCCAGCCGTCGTGCCCCTGCTCGATCTCGCGCCGGATGCGCGCCCGCTGAGCCGGCACGGCAAGGCGGCGCAGCATGGCGCGCTCACCGCCTTCGTGCACCCAGTCGGGCAGTGAGGCGCCGAGGCTCGTTCCGGCCACAGGATACGGGTAGGCGGTCGCTGACACGGCCAGCCCCTTCCGGCGGGCCGCCTCGATCCGCCGCACGATGTCCGGCATCGTCTTCCAGCGCGTTCGTGTGGCCGCCTTCAGGTGGTAGATCACGACAGGGATGCCGGCCTCCCCGGCGATGGTCACCGCCTCGTCGATCGCCGTCACCAGGCGGTCGCCCTCGCCGCGGATGTGCGTCACGTACCGCCCGCCGTACAGCGCCGCCGTCCTGGCGAGATGGATGATCTCCTCCGTGCTCGCGTACGACCCCGGCGCGTAGATCAGCGCGCTCGAGAGCCCCAGCGCGCCGCCCCGCATCGCCGCGTCGAGGCGTCGGCGCATCTCTTCGAGTTCCTCCGGACGCGCTGGCCGGCGTGCCATGCCAATCACGTCGGCGCGGATCTGGTTGAGCGGCGCGAGCGAGCCGACGTTGACCGAGATGCCTCGCGACGAGAGCCGATCGAGAAACCCTGACACACCCGTCCAGTCGAACGGCATGCCAAGGCGCTGCAGGAGCGCGAGGTCGGCCGAACCGGCGACCCACAGCGCCGGCGAGTTCGTCTCCCCTATTACCTCTGACGTGATGCCCTGCAGGATGTGACTGGCGCCAGCCCCGTCCTCCAGCAGCGTGCGGCCGGACTGTCCGTGGGTGTCGATGAACCCCGGGGCGACGACGCGGCCCGTGGCGTCGATGGAGTCGCGGGCCGGCCGGTTCGACAGATCGCCGATGGCCGCGATGCGATCGCCGGCGACGGCCACGTCGGCACGCATGGCAGGTGTCCCCGTGCCGTCGAGAACGAGACCGCCGCGCAGCACCAGGTCGTATGCCGGAGGGGCGTTGCGGCAACTCACGAGCAGCGCGACGGCGGCCAGCGTTCCGACGATGGCGGCGTGCAGTGCCGGGGAGCATGACCGGCGTGCAGGGCGGTGGGGGCGGGGCGCGGGTTGCGACTGCGGAAGCACCTGCATGCGTTGCCAGCATAGTCACCGGCGTCGGAGAACGCGAAAGCACCACCCCGTCGGCCGGAGCCGAGCGACAATCGCCGCTCGATCACGCACCACCGCGATCTGCACCCGTCCCGCTGCCGGGAGAGGAGTCGTCATGGCCGCCATCGCTCTGTCGGACGCTCCCGCGCCGCTGTCGGCGTACGTCCCGATCTACGACGACCCGAGTGCAGGAAGCGTGCAGACGGACGTCACGCCCGACCGAGGCAAGTACCTGTCGATCGAGGAGCTCACCGCCCTGTTCGACGCGTCGCCGGTCGCGCCGGCAGGCTCCGGCCTGCGGCGCTTCACGCCCGAGGACGAGCAGCCACTCACGATGTTCGCCACCCTGGATGTGGCGTCGCTTGCCGCACCCGCTCTCCAGCCGAGTGCGGTGCCGGAACCGGGCACGATCGCGTTGGTCGGGGCGGCGCTGGCCTGGGGCGCGATGCGTACACGGCGAACAGCCCGCTCACGCCGTTGACGGTCCCGTCCGGCCCGGCGCACACGGCGGCTGGACTGGAGGCGTGTGCCAGAATACGGGCAGTGTCGCCCACACCCAGACGACGAAGCTCCAGCGTGGTGCAGACGGCCTGCCCACTCGACTGCCCGGACTGCTGCAGCCTGCAAGTGACAGTGGAGCAGGGTCGCGTCGTCAAGATCGACGCCGGCCCGGCGAGCAATACGACCGGCGGGTTCATCTGCGGCAAGGTACGGCGGTTCACCGATCACCTCTACGGCGAGCATCGCCTGCTCCATCCCGAGATCCGCGACGGCGCGAAAGGCCTCGGCAGGTTCCGTCGCGCGACCTGGGAAGAGGCCATGGCCCTCGTCGCGGAGCGCATGCGCACGGCACGGGACGAGTTCGGGGGCGAATCGATCCTTCCCTACTCATACGGCGGGTCCAACGGTCTGGTCACTCATCTGACGACCGACGCGGAGCTGTGGCGGGGGCTCGGCGCGTCGCGACTGGCGCGTACCGTCTGCGCCGCCCCCACCACCCTGGCCGCGCAGTCGATGTACGGCAGGATGCCGGGCGTGGCGTACGAAGACTACGCGGACGCGCGCCTGATCGTCGTCTGGGGTGCGAACCCGTCCGCGTCGGGCATCCATCTCGTGCCGTTCCTCAAGCAGGCCAGAGAGGCAGGCGCCACGCTCGTGGTCGTCGATCCGCGCGCGACGTCGCTGGCGCGACAGGCCGACCTGCACCTGCCGGTGCGGCCGGGCACCGACCTCGTCCTCGCGCTCGGCATGGCCCGTGAACTGTTCGACCGCGACCTGGTGGACGAGGCGTTCCTGGCGGCGCACGCGTCGGGCGTCGACGAGTTCCGCGCCCGTACCGAGCCGTGGACGCTCGACCGCGTCAGCGTCATCACCGGCCTGCCGAGCGAGGCGATCCTGCGATTCGTCGAGCTGTACGGGAACACGCGCCCGTCGGTCGTTCGCTGCGGCTGGGGCCTCGAGCGCAACCGCAACGGCACCGAAGCCGTGATGGCCATCCTGGCGCTGCCGGCTCTCGTCAACGCGTTCGGCGTACGGGGCGGCGGCTACACGATGAGCAACAGCGGCGCGTGGGCGATCGATGCCGAGCGCTGGCGACGGACGCCCGAGACCGGGACGCGCGTGATCAACATGAACCGGCTCGGCGAGGTGCTCGCGGGTGAGACGAGTCCGCCGGTGAAGGTGCTGTTCGTCTACAACAGCAACGCCCTCGTCACGTCGCCGGACCAGAACCGCATCCTCCAGGGGCTCGAGCGCGAGGATCTGTTCACCGTGGTGTTCGATCAGGTGCGCACCGACACGTCACGCTTCGCTGACGTCATCCTGCCCGCGACGACGTTCCTCGAGCACTACGACGTGGCGCGCGGGTACGGCAACTATGCGCTGCAGCTCGTGAAGCCGGTGATCGAGCCGGTCGGCGAGGCGCGTCCGAACGTCGAGGTGTTCAGTGAACTCGCCTCCCGTCTCGGCCTGGGTGAGTTCGAGGACGAAACCGACGCGCTGCTGAGGGTGTCGGCCGGGTTGCCGCCCGACACGGCCACCGCGCTGATGGAACAGCGCGCCGCGGTGCCGCCGGACGGCGCGCGCCCCGTGCAGATGGTGGACGTGCGCCCGCGCACGTCGGACGCCAGAATCCACCTCTACCCCGCGTCGCTGGCTCAGAGCGGTGAGCTCTACAGCTTCGAGACCGATCCGGCAACGGCCGCGTACCCGTTGGCGCTGATCTCGCCGGCCAGCGAGAAGACGGTCAGCTCGACGTTCGGCCAGCTGCGACGTAACGTCGCGCGGCTGCAGTTGCACCCGGCCGACGCGGAAGAGCGCACCATCACCGATGGGGATCCGGTACGCGTGTTCAACGCGCTCGGCGACGTGCACTGCATCGCGCAGATCACACCGAACATCGCCCGTGGCGTGGTCAGCCTGCCGAAGGGGTTGTGGCGTCAGAGCACGATGAACGGCCTCACCGCCACCGCTCTGGCGCCGGCCACGCTGGAGCGGCACTCCGGAGGCGCCTGCTTCAACGACGCCCGCGTCGAGGTGGCGCGCATCGTCGGCGCGACCTTCGGCACCGCGGAGATCAGCGTCTACGTGCCCGCCGCCCCGCGCGACGTGCACTGATCACGGCCCGGAACGTGTCCGCATTCCCGCATTCCCCGCATTCCCGCATTCCCCCCTACGACCCTGCCGTCGACATTCCCGCATTCCCGCATTCCCGCATTTCGTCTCGTTCCAATACGTAGGCATCAAGCCCTGCCCGACGCGCGAACAACGGCCCCGGCGCCTCTACTTCACGAAATCGAAGGTGAGCGTTCCACTCGTCGGGCGGTAGCACACGGTGTCGTCGCACGCCTGATAGCGGATCGTCACGACACCCCTGGCGTCCTGGCCGGCGGCTATCGCGGTCCGCATCGGCTGTCCAATCGTCAGCGTCTGGGTCACGCGGAACGGCGCGATGTACACCCGTGACGACTCGCCCGTCGGCGGAAACACGTACGTCTCCGCCTGCGGGTAGGTGACTCTTCCAGCCTTCACGCCGGGCTGTCGCTCCACCTCCAGCGTGAACGGCACGTAGCCCGCGACGTCGGCGGCGTACACGTGCATCTTCGGCTTCGGCGTGACGAGCACGGTGACGACGACGCGGCCGTCCGGCGACAGACGCACGGGCCCGTCGATGGCCGCCTCGAGGTGACGCGTTTCGAGTCGCGCCGGCGATGAGCGATCGTCGAGAAAGGCGGGGGTGCGCGGCTGCGCCTCGGCCACACCGCCGGCGACGAGCATGAGGAAGACGAGTGCGCGCGCCATCACGTCGATCCTAATCGGCCGACAGCCAGGCGACGCCATACGGCGGCAGCACCACCGACAGGACTCCACCGCTGGCCTGGTAGCGGGCGGGCGACAGCACGTCGCGCCAGAGCGGCGCCCCACCGATCTCGCCGATGGGCACACGCACCCGCGTCTCGCTCGCCGTGACGTTGGTCAGTGCGAGCAGACGCTGCACGTCGGGCCGCTCGCGGTAGAGCGCGAGCACGCTCGGGCCGACGTCGAGCACCGCCTGCGACGCGTTGGGATGGAAGGCTGGCTGCTCGGTGCGCCGCCTGATCAGCCGTCGCATGCCGCGCGCCACCTGTGACACCCAGCATTCCCGATCGTCGAGCATGCGCATCAACGCGGCCTCGTCGTAGGTGCGGCGGTTGATGCTGCGCTTCTCGGCGCCCTTGAGTACGGCTTCGGTGTCGTTCTTCGAGCCGAACAACGTCGGCAGATACTGGCCGGGGACGCCCCGCAGCGCGAGTGCGATGGCGCGGGCCGCGAGGAAGCGTGACACCTGCAGACGCTGGGTCTCGCCGCTGCCCTCGCGGTTGAGCGCGCTGTACCACGTGATGTTCAGCTCGTACGGGCTCTCGGTGCCGTCGCCATTCGATCGGTACGACACGTACCCGCCATGTGCAACGGCGCGCTCCACGAGCGCGTCGATCTCGTCCTCGGTCAGGATGCCGCGCGCACCGAGCAGGCCCACGCCGTCGTGCGACGACAGGAAATTGAAGTAGGTCGCCGTCTCGGAGATCGGCGTGAGCGTGCGGGCCCAACGGGCCAGCGTCTCGCACGAGCCGGAATGGAACGTGTGCAGCACCAGCGGCGGCAGCGCGAAGTTGTACACCATCTGCGCTTCGTTGGTGCCGTCGCCGAAGTAGCTGATGTTATCGGCATGAGGGACGTTGGTCTCGGTGATCAGCGCGACCCGCGGTGCCACGACGTCGAGGATGGCGCGGAACAGTTGCACCAGGGCGTGCGTCTGGCGCAGGTGCGCACAGCTGGTGCCGAGCTCGCGCCAGATGTAGGTGACCGCATCGAGGCGGACGATCGTGGCCCCGCGGCGCACGTAGTGCAGCAGGATCTCGACGACACGCAGCAGGACGAGCGGGTTCCGGAAGTTCAGATCCACCTGGTCGGGACTGAACGTCGTCCAGACGTAGCGTGTGCCGTTGATGGTCCGGAACGGCGTCAGCAGGTCCGACGTACGCGGACGCAGGATCAGGCGGAGGTAGTCCGCCGAGATGGCGTCGCGCGTCGAGAAGGCGACGAAGAAATCGGTATACCCGGGGCGTCCGTTGAGGAAGCGCTGGAACCAGCGGCTCTTGCTCGACGCGTGGTTGAACACTCCGTCGAACATGAGCCGGAACTCCCCGGACATGTCGGCGATGTCGTCCCAGGTCCCGACCTGCGGGTCCACTTCCTCGTAGTCGATGATCGAGAAACCCCGATCCGAGGAGTACGGGAAGAAGGGCAGGATGTGGACGGTGTTGAAGGCGCCTTTCATGAAGCGACGGAGGAATCCGCTCAGCACCTTCAGGGGCGGCTTGCCGGGGGTGGTGAGCAGGTCGCCGTACGTGATCAGCACGACGTCGCGTTCCGTGAAGCGCTCGGCCGGCACGAACGTCTCGTCGAGCGCGATCAGCGCCGCCGGCTTGTGCGCGTGGTAGACACGCATCAGCCGTTCCAGTTCGGGATAGTGCTGCTCGGCGAGCTCGGCCCCGTACATGACCGTGAGGAACTCGAACAACCGGGCGCGCTGCTCTCCGGTAACCTCCAGCAGCGGACGGGCGTAGTCGGGTTCGGGCAGGTGTGCCAACTGGCCCCGTGTCACCGCCTCGCCCTGTCGCGTCTCACCCGCTGCCCCTGCCACGTGCGTCACGTCGTCTCCCCCGTTCTGTGCGTCCGCCCGGTGCCCGTCGCCGAGCGCTCGTTACTTCGTGGTCATACCATCGTCACGCCGCGTTGACGGCGCCTCCATAGACTGCCGACGGCCACGTCACTATCGCTCGACGACCCCATCGACAACCCGAGCCCGTCGAAGGCGTTGCAGTCCGGTCGGTTTTCATAGTATTGAAGCCAACCACCCGAGCCAGGTCACCTTCGAAAGGAATCATGACCATGCCACGACCCATCCTCGCATGGGTTCTCGTCCTGCTCTGCGCGACCGCCGCGCACGCGCAATTCGAAACCGGTTCAATCACCGGAACCGTCCAGGACCGAAGCGGAGGCGTGCTGCCGGGCGTCACCGTGACGCTGCGCAACGTCGACACCGGGGTGACGCAGTCCACCGTCACCAACGACAGTGGCGCGTACGAGTTCTTCACGCTGCGTGTCGGCCGCTACGAGGTCAAGACG